>JAYVXK010000565.1:0-1694 GCA_043785265.1 Myxococcales bacterium
AAAATTCGTGATGGGGCAGGGCAAGCTCAACGAACTCATCTTGCGCGCCGCCGAGCTCGACGCAGAGACGCTCATCTTCGATCGCAATCTCACGCCATCGCAGGCCGCTGCGATCGCAAAAAGCAGCGATTTAAAGGTGATTGATCGCACCCAGCTGATTTTGGACATCTTCGCGCAGCGCGCGGAGAGTCGCGACGGCAAGCTTCAGGTCGAGCTCGCTCAACTCAAGTACAACATGCCGCGCCTTCAGCAAAAGGACGACTCGCTCTCGCGGCTCAGCGGCGGCATCGGCGGACGCGGACCTGGCGAAACCAAACTCGAGATCGGACGTCGTCGCGCCAAAGAGCGGGTGACTCACCTCGAAGACCAACTCAAGCAACTCGCCAAGCAGCGCGTGCAACGCAGACGCAAACGCAAGCGCGGCAACGTGCCCACAGTCGCGATCGTCGGCTACACGAACGCCGGAAAGAGCACGCTGACCAACACCATGACTGGCTCGGACGTGTTCGCAGAGGACAAACTCTTCGCCACACTCGACACGCGATCGCGCACGTTACGTGTGGGTTGGGCGGGGTACGGCGACCGCGAAGTCGTCGTCACGGACACGGTCGGTTTCATTCGCGAGCTCCCAAAAGACCTGTTTGCAGCCTTTCGCGCGACTTTCGAGGAAGCGGCAGACGCCGACTTGATCTTGCATGTCGTCGACGCCAACGATCCCTCACGCGACGAGCACATCGAGACCACCGAAAAAATACTCACAGAGTTGGACCTCGATCGCATTCCGCGGGTGATGGTGTTCAACAAGGTCGATTTGCTCGAGCCTCTCGAACGCACAATTTTGTCGCGCCGCGATTCGAGCGCAGTGCTCGTTGCGGCCACGGAGCGGGACTCGACGCGTGTCCTCATCGAACGGATCGCGCTCGAGCTGCAGGCCAAATGGGATCTGGCCGCCAAGATCCCCGAAGCAGACAAGGGCGAAGAGTCTTTGGCGAACGAAGAACCCGAGCCGGCGCTAGACCAAGCAGAAGAAACGACTCTCGAGCAAATGCTCGCATCGGCCGGGAAGCGCAAAAAAAAGCAGGTTCACGCTTCTTAACGCGTCTGCCGCGATCGAACGCAGCCAGAAGGCATCAGACGGCACATGTCTCTCGGCCGCATTCTGACTTTCCTCCTGGTCACGTCGGCCGTCTCGTTTGGCCTGCACTATTTCGTCTGGATTCGCCTCGTGCGCGACGCCGCGCTGCCGAGCACATTCCATCGAGGCCTCACGGTCGCCATCGTCGTGCTCGGCGTGCTCATGTCACTGTCCTTTTTTGTCGTCCGCTTCGCTCCTCGCAGCATCGGGACGCCGATCGCTTGGATCGCCTACACATGGATGGGACTACTCGCGCTATGGTTTTTTACGCTCGTGCCGATGGAGGTCGTGCGTCTCGTAGGACGAGCGACACTTGCCGTGGACGACGACCGCCGACTTTTTCTCTCACGCGCGATCGCCGCCGCGGGTGGACTGATTGGCCTTGGACTCGCAGGCGCGGGCATGGCGAGCGCGCTGTCTCGTATCGGCGTGACGAAGGTCAAGGTTTCGCTCTCCAAGTTACCTAAGTACAGCTCCCCAGAAGAAAGTACCCAGCCGGGAAGTTGGCCCAGTTCGGCGGGATCTGACGTTGTTGGCGCATGACGCCGACACCGATCCA
>JAYVXK010000566.1:0-1692 GCA_043785265.1 Myxococcales bacterium
GGTTTGGGATCGTGCGTGTCAGGCGCGCACGCCGCGCGACAATCCGGTGATGCTGCCGATGGTGCCTGTTGGTTTTCCTGTGCCGAGTTATGCAAGCGAAGCCTTCCACGCAGAAGTCGAGAAGTGGCTCACCGCGTGCGGCAAAGTGTTGAGCAAGCACGTGTGGCCCAAGGGACCGATCGTGCTCCTTCAGATCGACAACGAAGGCGCGATGTACTTCCGCGACGGGCCCTATGATCAGGACTATCACCCCGATTCGGTGGCTCTTTTCCGCCAGTTTTTACGTGCAAAGTACAAGCGCCCGACGGCGTTGCGATTGGCATGGCGACTCGAAGGTGACTCTGCCAACGAAGTCACTTTTGCGACCGTGAGTCCGCCGACCCGCTTCGACGCGACGTCTCTCGACGAAGTCACGCGGCACATGGATTGGATCGAGTTTCACGAACACTTGCTCGCGACCGCGATGGAGCGATTCGCGTCGGCACTCGCAGACGCGGGTCTCACCGGTATTCCGACGATGCACAACTTCCCGCTGGGCGAGTCTGCCACTCCGCTCAACGCCGCGCGCATGGCCAACTCGATCGATCTCGTTGCGCTCGACTACTACCATCGCGCAGCTCCCAGTGAGCACATGATGATCATGCGTCGCACGAGCGAACTCGCCGCGCGCACAGAAGGTGATGGGGCTCCTGCGTTTGGTGCAGAAGTGGGCGCGGGCTTCCCTCCGTTCTTTGCGCCGCTCGACGAGAAGGACTCACTCTACGCGCTGACCTGCGCGCTCGCGTACGGACTGCGAGGCTTCAACTTGTACATGGCGGTCGAGCGTGACCGTTGGATCGGCGCGGGACCGAACCATCCCTGAATCGACGATCATCCTCGAGTACATCGATCGCATCAACCCACACCACGCGCGATTGATCCCCGCCGCTCCAGAGCGCGCCCTGGAGTGCCGGCTGCGCGATCGCATGTACGACTTCTACATTCACCTTCCCATGCAGAAAATCGTCGGCGACAAACTGCGTCCAGACGACAAGCGCGACCCGTTCGGTGTCGACCAAGCGCGGGCGCAAATGGAAACGGCGTACGCGCTCGCCGACGAACAGCTTCGCGAAGGCCCTTGGGCAATGGGCGCCGATTTCACGCTCGCCGACTGCGCGGCATTTCCGGCGCTCTTCTACGGGAACAAGGTCGTCCCGTTCAGAGGCCGCTGGAAGAACGTCGCGGCTTATCTCGAACGATTGAAGGCACGTGCCTCAGTCGCACGCGTACTGGAAGAAGCGCAACCTTACCTCGCGATGTTTCCCACGTGAATCGCGGGGTTCGGAAAGCAGTAGCGCAACGCCTAGTCGCTCTCCTTCTTGGGGAACGCCTTCACGACGACCTGGTACCAAGTGCCGCCGCGTTTTGCGAGGAAGTGCACCGATTGGTCGGAGCCCACGGTCGGATTCATCGCTGTCATGTCGCAGCACCTCGCGTTCTCGATTTCGTCCCAGCCGAATGGCGCAATGACACCGTCGAGACTCATTCCGAAGTGGTCGCCATCGCAGAACAAGAAGAAAGGTTTGCCCCCTAGGAGCGTCCACGTGAAGACCAAGCGGTGTCCGCCGCGCTCACGCTCGCTCACTCCGTCGATGACGACGTCGTCGACTCCCCACTCGCTGCGTGCAACGTCCATCTTCCAGTGGCCGTCCC
>JAYVXK010000567.1:0-1692 GCA_043785265.1 Myxococcales bacterium
AGCGCCCTTGCATTTGCGCCATCGTACGCCGCCCGTTCCGCTTGCGCCATTAACCGACGCCGTTGTCGCTTCAGGCGCTCAGTGCGAGCATGCGGTCGATCGGCACCCGCGCGCGCTCGAGCAGATCCGCCCGCATTTCCAGCCGGGGCGAGAGATCTCGCAACGAGAGGTACACTTTCTCGATCGTGTTTTTTCTCATGTACGGACACTCGTTGCATGCGCAGTTTGCTTCGGGTGGCGCGGGGATGAACGTCTTGTGCGGCGCGCCCTTTTGCATTTGATGCAGGATGCCGGCTTCTGTCGCGACGATGAATTCGTTCTTCGAACTCGCGAGCGCATACTTGAGAATGCCCGTGGTCGAACCAATGTAGTCGGCCATCGCGAGCAGAGATTCTTCGCACTCCGGATGCGCGAGGATCTCTGCGTCGGGGTGCCTTGTTTTCAGGGCGATCAGCTTTCGCTCGCTGAAGGTCTCGTGCACGATGCAGCTGCCCTGCCAGAGCACCATGTCGCGCCCGATTTTTTTGATCAGCCATCGGCCGAGGTTCTTGTCGGGAGCAAAGAGCACCGTCTTGCCCTCGGGAATGCTCCGGACGATCTTTTCGGCGTTGGAAGACGTGACGATGTAGTCACTCTCCGCTTTCACCTCGGCCGAGCAATTGATGTACGACACGACCACGCTGCCCGGATATTTGGCTTTCCAAATCTTGAAGCGGTCGGCGGGGCAACCATCTGCGAGTGAGCACCCCGCGTCGAGATCCGGCAGCACGACCACCCGATTGGGATTGAGAATTTTCGCGGTCTCGGCCATGAAATGCACGCCAGCGAAACAAATGACGTCAGCTTGTGTTTTGGCTGCCGCTTGCGCGAGTTGCAGTGAGTCACCGATGACGTCTGCCACGTCTTGGATCTCTGCCTCTTGGTAGTAGTGAGCCAGAACGATGGCGTTCCTCTCCTTTTTGAGTCGCGTGATCTCTTGCTCGAAATCCATGACACGAGCGTAGGGCTCAATGGCGGCGCGCTCAAGGCATGCCTGCCCTACTCACCGCCCAAGAACGGCGTATGCTCCACCCATGCTGATCGTCTTGGCACTCCTCGCGCTCGTCGTCGTGTACTTGGTCGTTCGACAGAGGCAGGGCAAACGCGCGCTCGTCGGCGACTCTTCCGAATCGATCGAAGCGTGGCTCGTCCCCGAGTTGGCGTCGAAGCTCGCGGCAGGGAGCGGCGGGGGTGCCAATGAGAAATCCCGCATCGAAAAGGCCTTGCGCGGCGATCCGGACCCCGACGTAGTCTCGTCGATCGAGGAGCGAGTCAAGTCGGTCGACCTCGAGTTCATCAAAGACGCACACACGGGTGACGTCGACATCGTGATGCGCGTCACCTTCGAAAAAGACGAAGAGCAAGTGTCCCGCTCTCGCGTGACGATGAGCGAGCTACCCGCCAGCGTGCGCGAAGACTTCGTTCGCAAATCGGTATCGCGTGAGTTCCGCAAGTTCGCATTCCCGTGGTCGCGCACGGGCGCGAGCGCATTCTCGCGCTAGGTAGGCGAATTAGCTGACAGGCTTTTTGGCCATCAGCTTGGTGGAGATGTGCTCCCCGAGTGCTTGCGCCATCAACTGTTCGACGAAGTCGTCGACCTTTTGGCGCTCTTCGTCGTTGTTGAACAAGAAGCGAATGCCCATTCCCGGTGGC
>JAYVXK010000568.1:0-5789 GCA_043785265.1 Myxococcales bacterium
ATCGACGAAGTGGGCGCGTTGACGAGCGCGTTCAACGATCTCGTGGCGCGATTCGCCGCTGCAGAACAGGCCTATCGACACGATCTTGCTCGCGCACGCGCGGCGGACAAAGAGCGCGCGGAGTTTTTGGCTGCGGTCAGTCACGAGCTGCGCACGCCTCTCAACGCAGTGCTCGGTTTCGCCGACGTGCTCATGAGCGAAGTCGATGGCCCGTTGTCAGAAGCCTCGCGCGAAGAGATCGAGCAGGTGAGGCAGAGCGGCGCGCATCTCTCGGATCTCGTCGGCGACATCCTCGACTTTTCTGCGCTCGAAGGCGGCAAGCTCGTCCTCGCACGATCGCCGACTGATCTTTGTGCGCTCGCGCGTGAGCTGGTCAAAGAGTCTGCGGTGTTGGTGCTCGACAAGCCCGTGCGCGTGCGAGCCGAGGGCGCAGCCACATTGCTTGCGTTCGTCGATCCCAAGCGCACCCGTCAGATCGTCGGCAACTTGCTCGGAAACGCGATCAAGTTCACGCAGTCCGGAGAAGTGGTCGTGAAGGTCGAGCGCGACGGATCGTATGCGCGCATCGAGGTGCGCGACACAGGTCCCGGCATCAGCCCGAGTGAACAAGCCACCATCTTCGAAGCGTACGGCCAAGGCAAAGGCGAGCGCAGCAAGCGTCGCGGCACAGGACTCGGACTCACCATCGCGCGAAGGCTCGCGCTCATGCACGGCGGTCGCATCGAACTCAAGAGCAAAACTCAGACGACTCTCGACGCAGAAAAGAACCCGGGCGAGCACGGCTCATCGTTCGTGTTGTACCTGCCGATCGAGGAGAAGCGATGACCGCGCTCGGTCTCTGGGCGCGCCTCGCGGTCGCTTCGATCGTCGTCTCGCTGTTGACGGACCTCGTGCTCGTGGGCCTCTCACCACGTTGGCTCCTCCTGGATCCGTCCATCGTCTCGGCGTCGTCGCACACGGCTCTGTGGTGCATGGCGCTCGCGCTCGCGCTCGAACTCGCGTTGATGGTGATCCTCGCGCGCCCTGGTTTTGGCCTACTTCGCGAGATCGCGTCTGTGGAGCCTTCGATCGAACCGGGCGCTGTCCTCTCTCTGTATGCGCTGCCTGCGCGCATGGCAGGACTCCACGTCGGCATCGCTGCGGCGCTCGCACTGACGACACTATTCGACGGCGTGCGACCCATCGGTGTCGATCTCTACACGCAGGGCGCTCTCGCGCTGGTCGCGCTCACTCTCGTGGGCACTGCGTCGTTGCCGCTCTACGTGATGGCGCGCGCACGCGTCGCCAAAGTGTTCGAGTTGATTCCACCGACTTCAGCAAAAGAGGCCTTGGCGTTGCTTCCACGAGACGACGGCCGCGTGCGTTGGCGCTTCTTGGCAGCCGTCGCCGCGCCTGTGTCTCTCGTTGCGGTCGGAGCGACGCTGCTCGTCTTCGCGCACACGAGATCGTACGAAGCGAGTGCCTTGCGTGACGACGCACGCGCCGTCATCGCGGGTACCGCGGATCTCGTCGATGGTCATGATGATGGCCGCATCGATGCGCTCGTTCGGGCAGCGGGGTTCGGTCTGCATGTCGAGATCGAACCGACTGACGTGCCTGTTCCCTACGATCCGGATCCCGAGCGCACGGTGATCGCTCCGCTCGAAGATGGTCGCGCGCTCGTGCGCTTCGAGCCCGTGAGTGTGTCCGCGGCGACCGCTTCGTGGGCGCTCATGGCGCTCGCGTCTGTGCTCGTAGCGGCGTTGCTCGGTCGACAAGTGGGAGCGGTGCTTTCGCGCGACGTCGCGTTCGCGCGCGTCGACATCGACGCGATGGGCGCAGAAGACGTCATGCGCGGCTCAAGGCTGATCGCAGGGGCGCGCTTCGATGTGGTGCGCGCGCTAGCCGATGCGATCGAGGGTCTCGGCGGTGTGTTTCGTGAGTTCGCGGCGGCGCAGGAGCGGGCGATCATTGCGCGTGCGTCGATGGAGCGAACACGCGCGATGTTTCTCGCATCGATGAGTCACGATCTGCGTGGGCCTCTCAACGCCATCCTCGGGTTTGCGGCGCTCGCTTCGCAAGATACGACTCTCTTCCCCGCGCAGCGCGAGAGCTTGGCCATCATCGAGCAGCGTGGTCGTGAGTTGCTGGCGCTCATTCAAACTGTGCTCGATTCTGCGCGCGCCGAGGCTGGGCAGCTTTCTCTCTCTCGTGAGATGGCTTCGCCTGGGGACGTCGTCGAGCAAGCGGTGCGTGAGGCGCGGGATGTTCTTGCGGGGTCCAGTATCGAAATTTCTGCGCAAGTGTCGGCGGAGATGCCGCGGGTGTCGATTGATGCGAGTCGGGTGTCGCAGGCGATTGTGGCGATTGCCACGAGTGCGGCGCGTGCGTGCGAGCGGGGGGAGTTGGTGGTGACGGCGGATCTTGTTGGGGATGTTTTGCAGATTGATGTTGTCGCGCAGGATGGGGTCGATGGCGGGGCCGCGCGGATGGCCGAGGCGTTGGAGTCTCCTGAGCGCGCTCGGCGGTTGGGGAGTCTTGGGTTGGGGTTGTTGTTGGCGCGGGCCATTGTGGGACTGCACGGTGGCGATGTGGCGTTGGTGCCGCGGGATGATCGGGTTGTTGTGCGGATGCGCATCTTGGTGAAGTGAGGGGCACCTGCAACCGCGCGAGCCCAAACCTCCTCAGTCGTCCGCAACCCGCATGGGAAGGTCATCCAGGTGCGGGGTCCTTGACGACGATCGCGCCCCAACCGTCATAGTTGCCGTCGAAGGCACCGAGGAGTCCGCGGATCTCCGCGCAAAACACATTGGGTCGTCCCTGGTCGAGCGAATCGACGCGGTGAAACTCGAGAGTCCACGTCTGTTGCTCCTCGCGCACGGTTGGTTCGCCGACACGAAAGCCTGCCTTCGTCAGTGCGATGCACGCATCTTCGGCGTGCTTCCGAGATGGAAAGATCGCGAAGTGGTCGATCTCGCGTGGCACGTCCAGTCGATCGCCGATCTGTTTGCGCTGTTCGATCTGCGCGCGGTTGGTCATCTGCTCACGCGACGCGTCGTCGGGAAACAGAAACTGGAAGTAATAACGCCACTGGGGATCTTCCTCCGTGAGCCACTCCGCGCGGTAGTCCCCGAGCGGACCGATGGCGGCGCCCAAGTCCATGATGGCGCTCGCGGCAGGCGCGTAGAACACGAACGTCGTGAAGCCACCCCCCAAGTAACGACCCACATAGAGCCCTTCCAACTTGGTCTCGATCGCCGCCACGATGATGTCCTCCACCTTCCCCATGGCCTCGAGTTCGCCCGCACCACGCAGTCCATTAGGAAGTGGAGACAGCAGCTTGACCCGCACTTGAATTCGCCGCGGGTGAGTCGCGATCGGCCCACTTTTGGCGGCGTTCATGTCTACGACGAATGAGGTCGCCGCACCGTCAACATTGGCCATGTAGACATCGAAGTTGGGTTCCCATTCCGCCATCGGATCATCCTCGCACAGGGTCAGCCAAACGAGAGTTCCAGTCGCAGCAGCCCTCCATTACCGGGTTCGGGCAGCCTCGATCGCCGCGAGCACACCACGAGCCTTCCCCCGCGTCTCGTCCGCCTCCGCGCTCGGGACGCTCGCCTCCACAATCCCAGCACCTGCAGTCACCTCATAGACATCGTTCTCGCAACAAGCCGTGCGAATCGCGATCGCAAAATCGAGTTCATCCCCCAAGTAGCCCACGGCCCCGCCATACACACCGCGCGGAGCTGCCTCGAGCTCACGAATGATCTGCATCGCACGCAGCTTCGGCGCACCCGACAGCGTCCCAGCGGGAAACGCACTCGCCAGCACATCGAGCGCGCTCGTCTCATCCGAGATGCTTCCGCGCACTTCGCTCACGATGTGCATCACATGCGAGTAGCGCTCGATCTCCATGTTGCGCACCAGCTGCACACTGCCGACGCTTGCGACGCGTCCCACGTCATTTCTGCCGAGATCGATCAGCATCACGTGTTCGGCGCGCTCTTTCGGATCGGCGAGCAACTCGCGTTCGAGACGCTGGTCTTCCTCTTCGCTCGCGCCGCGTGGTCGCGTGCCGGCGAGAGGTCTCACGGTCATCACGCGTGGACTGCCGCGCGTGGGGCGTTCGAGACGCACCAGAGTCTCGGGACTCGCGCCGAGGACTTGCACGCGTGAGCCGGTGCTCACAGGAGGCATGTCGAGCAAGTACATGTACGGGGAGGGATTGAGCAGTCTCATCGCGCGATACACATCGAGCGCGTCGCGACCGCGTGCTGGGACACGAAACTTTCGCGCGAGCACGATTTGAAATGCGTCTCCTGCTGCGATGTACTCCTGCGCGGTGCGCACGTTTTCGCAGTAGCGGGCGTCGTCGGTGTCGAGACTCACGTCTGCGGGCAGTCTGGTCCGATCGGGGATCGCGATCTGCGACAGGCGAGGCGCGTTGTCGATCCACTCGCACGTCGCCTTCACGGAGGCTTCGTCCGACGCTGCGATCGTGAGTGTCTGCGCGAGCGCGTCGAACACGATCACAGTCGGTTCGCCGAAAAGTCTCGCGAGAGGCGCTTGCATGTTCGGCCACGGCGCGACCTTGGTGATCGCGCTCGTGAGGTCCCACGCGAGGTAACCGACATGCGCGTGCGCGATGCGTTCTGCGACTGACGACGAGGCCCGAGGCTTCGCCAGCATGCGGGCGCCGCAGAGAAAGTCGCCGCGCAGAGACTCCAATTCATCGGCAAAAGCGGGCCGGACTCCGTGTACTTTCCACCCATCGATCCCCAGCCGAAGTTCGTAACGAGGACGATGCAACACGATGCTGTAGCGACCCCAACGCTCACCGCCGACGACCGACTCGAACAAGAAAGACGCCTGGCCATCTGCCCGCGCGCGCATGGCCGAGTAGGCGCGCAACGGCGTGAGGTCGTCGCAGGCGAGCGTCACCGAGGGCATCAGACGATACCGAGCAGAGTCCGTGCGCGCGATGGCGAGACGACCGTGCGACCGACCTCTTTCGCATACGCCGCCGCGCGTGCGACGAGAGGCGCGCTGCCTTCGGAGAGCACGCCCTTGTCGAGGTAGATGTTGTCTTCGAGTCCCACGCGCGCATGCCCGCCCATGCGGATCGCCAACTCGGTCATCGGTCGCTGATGACGACCCACCGCCGCGACTCCCCATGTCGCGCCGTCTGGCAACAAGGTGATCATGTGGCGAACGTGCGTCTCGCGCGCCCCCAGACCACCGGGCACACCGAGCACGAATTGAAAGTGAAGCGGCGCGGAGATCACGCCTTCTTTTGCGAGTCCGATCGCCTCTTCGACATGACCCACTTCGTAGCATTCGAGTTCAGCGACACTCTTGGCGGCAGCGATGCGCGCGGCGAGATCACGAATCTCTGATCGCTTGTTGACGAAGACGTCATCGCCGAAGTTGAGCGATCCGCAGTTGAGTGTCGCCATCTCTGGCTTGCACGCGAGCGGCTGCGCGCGCTCCTCGATCGACATGCCCACTGCGCCGCCGGTCGTGACCTGAATGATGCAATCGCACTTCTTGCGGATGGCGTCGATGGTTGCACCAAAGCGATCCGCAGATTGCGTCGAGCTGCCGTCGTCATTGCGCACGTGAAGATGAATCACCGAAGCGCCAGCTTGCTGACAGCGCGCCGCCTCGTCTGCGATCTCTTGGGGCGTGATGGGCAAGTGCGGCGTCTTTCCGACTCGCTGACAAAACTGAACGCGTTGGGAGAGTCTGATTGGGTTAAGTTGCAGCGGTTGGTCAGCACCTTTCCTCCATTGGCGCTTGGCGCCGCG
>JAYVXK010000569.1:0-1691 GCA_043785265.1 Myxococcales bacterium
TGACCCGAGTGAGCGCGCGCGACATGACACTCGCGACCCGCGTGCCGATCAGCACCGAAATGGCCGTCGCGATGAGGAGCGCGATGGCGGCGATGGCGATGTTTCGGAAGACGATGTTGCGAATGTCGGTGACGTTCAGGGCCAGTGCGATGTGATAACCGCCGTCGTTGGTCGCGAGCGGACCCGGTGAGGCAAGCCCGAGCGCCCACATTTGGTCGCCTCGGTCGATGAGCGATGGCTCGCGACGCGCATCCGCGTAGCGCTCGGTCGGAAAGTCCGAACTGGCGCTAATCAGCTTCCCTTTCGGATCGATGAAGGCGAGTTCGACGCCGAGTTTATCGCGTGCGTTGTGTACGTAATCGCGATCGAACGGGATACATCCCATGACGAAGCCGGTGCCCGCTGGCCTCGCGACGACATACGCCGGGGGTGCGGCTGCACCCGTCTCGCAGCCGTGCTCCAGCACTCCGACGAAAACGCCTGCTTTTGCGCCGTCGATCACGTTTTGCGGCAACTGCGCCAACGCATTCGCGCAGCCAAGGTGTCCGACGAGTTTTCCCGTCGCGTCGAAGAACACGTAGTCGGTGCCTGGATAGGCGTCTGCGAGTAGTTGGCTGGAGTCCGCGACTGCTTTCGCGTCGCGCTTGTCGATCGCGTCCAGTGTTTGCTGCCGCGTCGCGAGAAGCGCGATCGACGCCTTCAGGTCGCGCAGATCGTCATCGAGCTCGATCTCGAGTCCGTGTTCCGACTCGGGGACCCGATCGTCGACCTCGTCGATGATCTGATTGTGCATGCTCCACGACAGAACGATCAGCGCAACCAGACTCGCGAGTCCCGACAGCGCCACCAGGGCCGTCAACTTTCGCCTAACCGTGTTCATCCCGAGCATGGCGGGTATAGAATCAGAAAAGAGGCCGTGGGTGGACAAGGAAGTCGAACGACTTTTTGCGCAAGTCACACGCGAGTCGTTCTTCCGTGAGATCGCACCCGACCTGCACGTCGGAGAGGGATTTTCTGTGCCTCCGTTCGCGCTTACCGACGCCGACCGCGCACGCGCCTCTCTCGAGCAACATGGCTACTTCTCACTTGCTACGCTCGTGCCCCAGCCGTTGGTGCGATCGCTCGCTGAGGCGATTCGAGCGCTCGATCGCGAGCGAGTCCCTGCAAGCTTTGTCTATGCCTACGACGAAACGTGGGCCGTAGGGTACGCGGTCGCGCAGGCGCTACTTCCGGTGCTCCAGCAAGTTGGCGTGATGCCGGACGTCTGGGCGTGGTTCATCAAACCGACTGCGGATGCGCGAGGGTGGAAGGCGCATCGAGGGACGAACGACGCTCAGTGTCGCATCTTCAATGTGTGGCTCGCTCTCGAGGACGTCACGCTCGACAATGCGTGCATGCGTGTCGTCCCTCTCGACCGGGACCCCTATTTTCCGGCTGAATTAGAGTGTATTGACGTGGATCCCTCGCACGCTGTCGCCCTGCCTGCGAGCGCAGGGACTTTGCTCGGATGGAACTCCAACGTGCTGCACTGGGGTGGCCCGATGACCGAACGTGCGACCGCGCCGCGCATTAGTCTTTCGTACACGTTGAGTCCGACCCAAACGCAAACGCCAGAGATGCCCTCGTTCGAGCAGCGTATCGACCTGCTGGCAGACATGATCGGAAGCTACGGCGCTCACGAAGGCGCCTCT
>JAYVXK010000570.1:0-1691 GCA_043785265.1 Myxococcales bacterium
CGACGATCTCAGCGTCCGCTGAGAGCGGCGCGCCCGACTTCACGTGCTGCACGAGCGCGTCGAGTCCGTCTGCGCCATCGAGCGCGAGGATCGTGCTGAGCTCCTTGCCCTGCGCCAACCACGACGGATCGTAGACGTCTTTGTGAAAGTGCCGCACCACCTCCACGTCGAACCGCGTGCCCATGATGCGATTGGAGAGCGCTTCGTCGCCGAAGTTACGCGGCATGAAGCAATCCATGGCGAGCGTGAAGATGCGCTCGACTTCTGGGCTCCCGAGATCGTAGTCCCACTGCAAGTAGTCTCCGCGAACGCGATTCTCTTGCTGCATGCGCGAGAGCAACGGCGTGCCTGCATACAGCTCCACGCGACCAAAGTTCGACGGATACTCTGGCGCGTAACGCATGAACGCGATGTTGCGCTCGAGATCCGCGACGGTGGTGTCGGGATCGAAGATGAGCATGTTGTAGCAAGTGTAGAGATCCAGGTCGCGCACCAGATCGATCGCGCTGTGATTCTGGCTGCTTTTTGCCCATCTGCGCAGAGTTCGCAGACCTTGGTCGGCGTCAGTCTCGATGCCGATGTAGACGCGAATGCAATTGAGTCGGTGCTTGAGAATCGAAAACACCTCGGGGTCGCAATCGGTCGGTCGCGCTTTGACCACAGTCGCAAAGTCACCAATGTCGCGCTTCGCGAGAGCGTCGGCGAGCGCGCCAAAGCGTTCCTTGTTGCGGTTGTGACCAGGAACGAAAAAGTTGTCGTCGTGGAAGACGAAGATGTCGACGCCGCGCGTGCGTTTGAGTTCGACCATCTCGTCAGCGACGTCGTCGACCTCGCGAATGCGGTAGCGCTTGCCCGGCAGACTCTGCTCGTGCCACGCGGCGATGCAGCAAAATGAGCAGTTTGCGTAGCAACCGCGACTCGACACGAGCGGCGCGATGCCGTGACCAAAGCACGACGCGGGCTCACCACGGCGATCCGGTCGTGGAAGCTTGGCGAGATCGGGCAGGGTAGGGTGCTCGGTCAGATACACCGCGCCGTCTGCAGTTCGCAACGCGAGACCGGGCATCTGCGAGTAGTCCGCGCCTGTGTCGATCGCCGTGCAGAGCGCAGTCATGGTCTCTTCTGCCTCTTGGCGGATCATGCTGTCGACCTCGGGGAAGTCGATCAAGATCTCACGCGCGGAGAAGGTGCCAAAGTGGCCACCCATCGTGATGTGGCCTTTGTAGCCATTTTCGCGGAGCGCGACGGCCATCGCGAGGAAGTCGCGCGCGCGCCACTGAAACGCTAGCGAGAGACCCACCACGATTGGTGGATCGTCACCACCGAGCACTGTGCTCATCACACTCGCGAAGTCAGCTTCGGAGTTGAACGGCACAATCTCGGAGCGAAACCCCGCCGTCGCGAGCGACGAAGCGATGTAACGCAGGCTGAGGTTCTCTTCGATTTCCGGCCCAATCAGAGCGATCCATGCACCCATGTCTTCGAGAGTACGTGCAACATGAGCGAAAGCGTCCCAAAAAAAAGCCTGGGCTACACCATGGCCACGCGGAGCACGAACCAGACCACTCCAAGGACCACGATGACCCCGCTCGCTACCCGACGCGCGAGCATGTACCAGCGATAACGCTGCGCTAGAAGGACGAGGGGCAACGCGATCGCCAACACACCGAGCTGGCCGATTTCGACTCCCA
>JAYVXK010000571.1:0-1689 GCA_043785265.1 Myxococcales bacterium
GAGATCGCAGCAGCCGCGCTCGTGCCTTCGGCGATCTTGTCGAAGAACTCGACGATCACTCCCCACGGGCCCGACGACTGCGGTTGCACTCCGCCCATCCCGACGATGCGCTCGGCGAGTTTGGTGACGCGTCGCGCGTGCGACTCGCGGCACTCGGTGAGCACCTCGGTGTACGAACTCATCATCGCGTTGCTCAGTGCACGATCGTACGTCTCGACCGCGCTCATTTCTCCCCGACAGAACGAGGCGAGCTGGTGAAGGACGGCGTCGCGCGAGTAAGTGGTTTGGTCCTGAGTCATGATGGTGGTTCTCCTTCTGGTTCAGCTTGCAGCGCACGTGCCGTTACCGCGTCGCGTGATTTGCGCCGAATCATGGCCTCGTCTTCCGATTGTGGTGAGGCTCTCGTGCGCAATGTGGCGCGCCTGCCGCGCACCGATTGCGCCGACCTCATCGCGTAGGCGGATCTCGTGTTGGCGCGTTGGCTGCAGTCGCCTCTGTCTGCTCGCAGTCCCGCGAGTGAGAAAGATTTTAGAATGAAAGCCTTCATCATCGCAGTGGCTCCCTTGTTTGCGCTCGCTCTCGCGTGCGCCTCGACGTCCTCGGCGACAGTCTCGTCTGTCGACGTCACGCCTTCGCCTTGCACGGTCAGCCGCACGAACTCCGTCCATATGGTTGCGATGGCGACCTACCCAGACGGCAAGAAGGCCGACGTGAGCGGCTCGGTCGCATGGACGACCGGCAACTCGCAGACCGCGACAGTCAATCCCTCCGGCGTCGTCGTCGGCGTGAACTCAGGCGTCACCGCCATCACCGCGACCTACCAAGGTGCGTCGGGCAAAGTCGACTGCACGGTGACTCCGTAAATTCTCTCTGATGCGCGCGATTCGCCGCGTGGCGGATCGCGGCTTCAGCGTTTGGTGACGACCACGGGCGTGCCGTCGCCGACCAAGAGCGCGATGCCGCCCGGTCCACGCCGATACGGGGTGTTCTCTTGTCCCTCGTGCGGCAGACTCGCGCCTTCTCCGTCGACCTCGAAACGATCCGCGTTCTCGATCACTTTGCTCACGACGCCTTCGAGTGTCACGCGGTCGCCAGCGCGCACCTCGAAGCGCTCCGCACGCACCGTCAGGTCTGCGCGCGCGAGAGCCAGCGCTGTCGTCGAGAGAGCAGTCGGCACATCGCTCTCGACACCGTCCCCGTCGAACCACGGAATCGCATTGCGCGAGACGACGACAGGCGTGCCTTCGTTCTTGGGCACGACGGCGAACGTGCTCGCCTCTACGACGAACGACAATTCCTCGGCGCGCATGTCGATCCGACGCAGCACGAAATCGCCAGGGAAAATAGGGACGACGACACCCTCGACGCTGACACGCGCACCGACTGAAGCGCCCTTGGGGTTCACTGCGGGCGCGCGCATCTCGTCTGCGGTCGCGAATCGTGAGCCGCTCGCGCCGCGCCGAAACCACCACACGAACGAGACCATGAAATAAAGATTGAGCGTGGCGAAGAATGTCACGACCACGCACACGAATCCGACCGTCATCGCGTCACTGATCCAGCGCGACGAACTCGGGACGAGCAACTTCGGCAGGATCAACACGGGCGACAACATCAGCGTCGCGCCCGACCAACGCAGCACGCGCCCTACGGCATTACGCAGGCGATCACTGGCGCCCCGCACCTCGA
>JAYVXK010000572.1:0-1688 GCA_043785265.1 Myxococcales bacterium
CGGATAGGTCGCTTCGTAACCTTCGATGGCTTCGACGCGCGCTTTCCACGCTGCCATGCTCGGGTAGTGCTTTTCGAGCGGCAAGAGGCGCAAATCAAAGGGCGCGGCGATCGGCTTGTTTGCAGCGCGCAAGAGCGCCATCACGAGCGGGAACACGACCAGATCTGCTGCGCTCACCTGAGCTCCGCCGATCCAAGGAGTCGACTGTAGACTCGCCTCGATCTTCGCCAGTTCTTCGTGCATGCCGGGGACGCCCGCGCGCACTTCTGCTTCTTTGGCAGGAAGGTCTTCGAAGAGCAGCGGGCGAGACACCTTCCGGAGCGCGTCGTGCACGTAGCTCTCCGCCTCCATGACTTTGCGCCAGGTGATGGCGCGCTCTTGTGGGGTCTTCCCAAAGAGAGGAGGCTCCGGAAACTTCTCGTCGAGATAAGCGAGCATCGCGAGCGACTCATAGAGCGTAAAATCGCCGTCTTTGAGCACAGGGACTTTGCCGCGCGGATTCATCGCCAGCATCGCCGGGCTCCGGTGTTCGAGCTTGGAGAACGAGAGCAAGCGCGACTCGTAGGGTGCCTTTTTGATCTTCGCCGCCAGCAAGACACGCCACGCGGGACCACTGCCACTGCCCCAAAAAATCTCCATGGGAAACTCCGTTCGGGGGGGACCATAGCATTGCGACGTCGCTTTGGGTGCTTGTGTCCGAGGTTGGTCTATCGCTTGCGATGGGGACGCTCATGCAAGCTGATATCGCTGAAAACAAGGAGTTTGGGGCTGCGGTCGTGTCTTTGGGAACACGCGTGCGTTGGCTCTCGCACACAATCATTCTCGGTCTCGCGCTCGCCGTGTTGCCCAGTGTGGCGACGACCAAAGCGGATGCGCAGACCGCTCCCCTTGCGGCTGGGCTGGAGGCGCGCAGTGAGGCTGGGAACTCAGCGCACTTGCCGCTCGTGAGCGAGCAGTTGGTCATTCGGATCGACGGAGAGCACGCGTCTTCTACTTATACGCATGTCTTCCAGAATGAATCGCAGGCGCGACTCGAAGGGAACTACCACCTCATCGTTGGCGAAGGCGCGAGCGCGACTGGGTTTGCGTATTGGAATGGCGAGCAGAAGATCGTCGGCGAGATGTTCGAGCGCGAAGCTGCGCAAAAGGTCTACGAGGCGCTGACTGGGTTGCATCGCGATCCTGGATTGCTCGAGCAGACAGGGGAAGGTGCGTTTGCGTTTCATGTATTTCCGATCGAGCCTGGGGAGCAGAAGCGCGTGCAGGTGTCGACCTCTCGCTGGCTGACGCGACGTGGAGGACCCGTCGAATTCAGAGCGCGTGTCTCGCGTGCAGACGCGGCGATCGCGATTGATTTGGTGGATTCACGTGGGATCAAGTCGTTTACGAGCAGCACGCACGATCTCGATGTCGTGCAGACTTCGCCGACTCACTGGCATGCCGCGGTGAAGAGCGCGAAGACGGCGGGCGCACAAGAACTGGTGCTTGCGTACGAGACGAACGCCGCACCGTGGACATTGGTCGCCGACGTTCATCATGATGCTGGGCAGGCTGCGTACTTCACGGCGAGCCTGGCGACGCCGCCCTCCGCGACGAGTTCTGCCCCAGCCACCAAGGACGTGACCCTGGTGCTCGATCGTTCGGGCAGTATGGAAGGTGACTCGATGGCGAGTGCACGCAAAGCAGCA
>JAYVXK010000573.1:0-5766 GCA_043785265.1 Myxococcales bacterium
CGCGAAGCCGCGATCAACAAACTGCAGAGCGCCCGCACGGGTCCCACCTCCGCGCTGCTCGAAATCTCGCACGTGCTCTCGGTGGGTCGTGGTCCCAGCACCGATCGCGACAAACTCGAACAACTGAAACGCGACAACCCGGCCGCTGTGCCCAACCCGACCTGGGATCCGCGCCGTCTTTGGATAACCAAGTACAGCGAGATCGATCGAACCGTGCGCATCGAGGGGCTCGCACGGGACGGCGAGGATGTCGCAGAGTTCGAGCGTCGATTGGCGCTCTCGGACTACTTTTTCGACGTCAAGCCGCCGTCCGCGATCGAGAAGCTGGACGACGTCAGTCACCTCACGCTCAAGCAATTCACGATCATCGCGAAGGTGAAGTACTAATGGCTCCCCCCGCACAACAGAGCACGCTAGCAAAGCTCAACACGCCCGCTAAGCTTGGCGTTGGTGCTGTGTTCGTCGTGCTGATCGGCATGCTTTATTGGGTCGTCGTCTACAGCGACATCTCTGCCAAGATCACGACAGCCAATGCGAGCAAGAACAAGCTGAAGAGTGATCTGGCAACGGCGCAGCAAGAGCAAGCCAGCTACATTGCCGACAAGGAAGATCTCACCGCGCGACAACAGCGGCAGCGCGATCTCAACAAGGCTTTGCCGGCTGACACTCAGGCTGCAGGCTTCTTGTCTTCGCTGCAACAGGCCGCGAACGTCAGCGGCATCGAGCTCAAAACGTGGACACCCGACGAAGAGAAGACGGAGTCGTTTTACGCAAAGTTTCCGATGAAACTCGAGATGCGCGGTCGCTTCCACCAGGTGGC
The DNA here is from genome assembly GCA_043785265.1 of Myxococcales bacterium. GTDB lineage: Bacteria > Myxococcota_A > Polyangia > Polyangiales > Polyangiaceae > JANYHY01. The sequence continues at coordinate 821 of JAYVXK010000573.1, forward strand.
CAAGTTCGCCTACGAAGTGGGTCGTGTGGAGCGGATCATCAACATCGAGAACATCGAGTTGAGTGATCCCAAGCTCGAAGGTGACGAGGTCATGATGCAGGGCAAGTGCCTGGCGACGACCTTCCACACCATCAAGGTACAACCTGCAGCGAGCGGCAAACCCGCGCTCGCCCCGGGTCAAGCTCCACCACCCGCGCCTGCCGCTTCGGCGCGTCCAGGAGGTACCTGATGCGCGCGTTCGTTGGCGTATTGCCCCTTTTACTCGTACTCGCGGCCTGCGGGACCAAGACGATCACCTCGAGCGGTGCACCTGCGGCCTCTCAGCGAGCTGCCAATCAAGCGCCAGATGGCGGCTTGCCACCGACCGTCGTCAAAGAGAGCGACTTTGGCGAGAACGACTTCACCGAGAGTGACCGCAATCGCGATCCGTTTCGTTCGTATGCGTCTCTCTTCGTCAACTCGAAGAAAGACGGGACTGGCGAAAAGGGCGGCCAACTGCACCCCGTGCTCGAGCAGTATTCGATCGACGAACTCAAGCTCATCGCGATCGTGACGGGCGGCGACTACCCACGTGCCATGTTGGTCGATCCCACCTCCAAAGGTTGGATTGTCAAAAAGGGCGATTGGGTAGGTCGACCCGATGTCGTCCACACGGGGGGCACCAATGGCACTGACTACCGATTGTACTGGCGTGTGGATCGCGTTCGCCCAGGAGACGTGGTGCTCTCTCGCGAAGACCCTGCGCAGCCGGGAGTCGCTCCTGCGACGCGAGTGATTCCCTTGCATGCCGAAGCGGACAACCAGCCGGGCAATCAGACCATCAACTGACCCTCAAGGTTTTCGCGCGAGCACGAGCCACTCGTCACCGAGTCTGCGCTCGATGCTGTCTGCGGGCACTTCTTCTCGCGTGATCTCGAATCCGGCACGTTCAAGGGCGCTTTCGATGTCAGCGCGCTTCGCTCCAAAGGGCGGACCACCTGGCTTGGCGTGCGGATAAAACAGCGCGAGCAAGTGTCCGCCGTGCGTGAGCGCCGCAAACACAGAGGTCATCCAGTCATCACGACGCGCAGGATCGATCGCGCAGAAACTGGTGTGTTCGATCGCGAGCGCGAATGTTTCAGGGTGACTCTTGCCAAGCTCGAGGATGTCGCCCGTGCGCCACTCGATCTTGGCCGCGATGTCTGTTGGCGTGAGCAGCTCGGCCTGTCGCTTGGCTTCGGGAGCGAAATCAAGTCCCACGACGCGTGCCCATCCAGAGTCGGCGAGGAGTCGCGCTTCGTGACCACGTCCCGATCCTAGAGAGATCGAGGGTTGCGATGTTGGCGTCAACCAGGTCATCGCGCGAGCGAGCGGTGGCGTTGCGCGCCCCAATTCCCAGCCGTCGAGACCCTCGTGATAGAGCGCCTCCCAGTACGAGGGATCGCCCACCTGGCCATGTTTGTCGTCACTCATGATTCATCCATAGAGCAGATTAATTGGGCAACGTAGTACGAACTGCGAACCAGATCTGGCGGGTGTTGCCGCACTGTGGCGAGCTGACTGTCACCATGCGCAGCGCGCCGTGGGGCTTGGTGCCCATGGCGTGTTCGAGCACTCGATAATGGTCGTCGCAGCTGGGACACCGCATCGAACGTGCATGAGTCTCGACCTGAGAGGCGCTCTCTACTTCGATGGGGTGTGTGGGCGCGCCACCAGGCTCGAGTGCGGCCAAAGCTTCGCGCACCTCAGCGAGCTTCACCCGTTTACGGTCGAGCTCTCTGCGAATGGTTCGTGGTCGTTTCTTGGAAGCCATGTTGCGTTTGGTCCAGCAATCCAACACCAGGGTTCATACCTGAACGCACGAACGCCCTATTTTATCGAGCGATTTTGTTGACACGTCCATCGGCCACACATAGCTTGGCGGCAGTACGTGGGAAGAAGTGGCAAGAAGTGCCATGACCGAAATCGATGGTTGCAAGATACATCGCTCGGGGCTCATCAAGCCACTTCGTTAGCTAGCTAACGATCTTCTTCTTCGCGTCGCGGCAACACGGAGCGCAGGCGAACAAAGATGTTTCGAGGTCGGTTCGAGCACACCATCGACCCGAAAGGCCGAACGAGCCTTCCGGCGCGGTATCGTGATGTGCTCACGGCCATCGGCGAGCGGCGCATCGTGCTCACGAGTGGTCTCGATGCGTGCCTGGTCGCCTACACGATGCCTGAGTGGCTCGGCTTCGAAGAGCGCATCAGCAAGTTGTCTACGTTCGACGTGGCGGTGCAGAAGCTTCGCCGCATCTACGTGTCGGGCGCGGTGGAATGCGACGTCGACGACTCGGGTCGCATCCTCGTCCCGCCCACTCTGCGCGAACACGCACGTCTGACCAAAGACGTCGTGTGGGCCGGAAGCGGCAAATTTGCGGAGCTTTGGGACAAACAAGCCTGGCGCGATGTCTTCGAGACAACCGAAGACGAACGCCGTGAGATGTCCAAGCGTCTCGCGGAGCTCGGCCTATGACGAACGCACGCGCGCTACTCGAACTCGACTCGCAGCTCGCGCTGCCGGGGCTCGATGCGGAGCCAGAGTGGACATGGAGTGAAGAAGAAGAGGAGGCGCTCGTGAATCGTTTCGAGCACACGACCGTGATGCGAGACGAAGTCGTAGGAGCGCTCGCCGTTCGCGACGACGCGACCTACGTCGATGCAACACTTGGTGGCGGCGGGCACACCGAAGCCATCCTCGAGGCCTCACCCACCGCGCGTGTCATTGGCATCGATCGCGACGCCAACGCGCTGTCCGCTGCCGCTGCGCGTCTGTCGCGCTTCGGCGACCGCGTGACCTTCGTGCATGCGAGTTTTGCGCACCTGCGCGCGGCACTCACAGAGCGCAACATCGAGTTCGCGGCTGGAATTTGCGCCGATCTGGGCGTCAGCTCACCTCAACTCGACGACGCCGAACGAGGAATGAGCTTCCGACGCGAGGGTCCCATCGACATGCGCATGGACGCCGACAACGGCGAGACCGCACTCGAAATGATCGCTCGCATGGATGACGATCAGCTCGCGGACGTCATCTACAAGTACGGGGAGGAGCGACGCAGTCGACGCATCGCTCGCAGCATCAAGCGCGCGCACGACGAGGGCGAACTCCACACCACGCTCGATCTGCGCCGCGCGATCGTTCGCGCCACTGGACCCGTCCGCACTGGCGGAGTCGATCCGGCCACTCGCACCTTTCAAGGTCTGCGCATCGCCGTGAACGACGAACTCGGCGAACTCGAGTCTCTGCTCGGCTTGTTGCCGAGTGTGCTCGAGCCTGGCGGGGTTGCGGCGGTGATTAGTTTTCATTCGTTGGAAGACAGACTGGTCAAGCACGCGTTTCACGTACGTGAGACCTGGCACCCACTCTGGAAGAAGCCCATCGGCGCCTCGGAAAACGAGCAGACCGCCAATGCTCGCTCTCGCAGCGCGAAGCTTCGCGCGGCGCGTTTGCTCGAACGACTTGAAGGAGACGACACATGAGGCGGCCCCGTCGCTTCGTAGCGCTGTGGACACTCGCGACCACCGCGACAGTGGCCGCGTTCGTCGTCCACCTCGCGTTGCGCGGCAAGACCATCTCGCTTGGTTACGAGCTCGGTCGTGCCCGCGCCGAACAGGCACGCTTGCGCGAGGTGAAGCGCGTGCTCATGGTCGAGTCTGCGAGCTACAAGACTCCCGAGCGTGTCGAGATCGTCGCGCGCACGCTGCTGGGGATGGAGCCCGCACCACCCGAGCGCATCGTGCCGATGAACAGCGTCCCCGATCGCGATCACCGCGTCGCCATCACAGACGAGCTCACCGAGGCGCCGTGAAAAACCTCGACCCGAAACGCGCAAAGTACATCCGTCTGCGAATGGGTGTCCTCTCGTGTTTGATGGGTGTATCTCTCGGCGCGGTGGTCGCGAGCGCGTATCGCGTCCAAGTCGAAGACGGCGCTGCGTGGCGCGAAACAGCTGAAAAACAGCGGCAACGTCGACTCCACGTCGAACCGAAGCGAGGATCGATCACCGACCGCAACGGGACCGCACTCGCGGTCAGTGTCGAGGTGCCGAGCATCAGCATCGACGTGGTCGAGATGCTGCACGGCATCGACGGCGAGGCCGCGCAAACAGACGCTCTCAACGACGCTGCCGTGCGATTGTCCACCGCGCTCTCTCTCGACTCGGCGCAAACCCGCGAGAAGTTTGTCTCGCATCGTCGATTCATTTGGCTCAAGAGGCGCGTCACCGGAGACGAAGTCTCCGCCGTGCGTGATCTGGGCGACCTGAAGAAGCAGTCTCGACCCATCCATGGCATCAACATCGAAGGCGAAGGCCACCGCTATTATCCGGGTCGCGAGTTGCTTGGTCCGGTCATCGGCTTTGTTGCCCCCGACGGCGAAGGCAAAGATGGTCTGGAGCTGTCTCTCGACGAAGACCTCAAAGGTCGTGTCGAAGAGGTGAAGGGTCTTCGCGATCGCAGCGGAAGGCTCATTTTCTCGGATGGAATGGAGAGTGAGCAAGCGCTCGCTGGTCACGACGTGACGCTCACCATCGATCTTGGAATTCAACATGTGGCCGAGCGCGAGATCGCTGGCGCGATGGGAACCTACGAGACACGTGGCGCTTCAATCGTGGTTTTGGATCCGCAGACTGGCGAGATCCTCGCGATGGCGTCGACACCTGGGTACAACCCCAACGACTACGGCGACAGCGAAGTCGACGCGCGACGCGATCGCGCGATCACTGATCGCTTCGAGCCGGGCTCGGTCATGAAAGTCTTCACGGTGGCGACGGCTCTCGCACAAGGCACGCTCAAACCCACCGAGCAGATCTTTTGCGAGCATGGAATCTACCAAATTGGCAACGTCACCATTCACGACACGCACATGAACGACTGGCTGACGCCGACGCAAATTCTCGCGAAGAGCTCGAACATCGGCGCGCTCAAAA
>JAYVXK010000574.1:0-1683 GCA_043785265.1 Myxococcales bacterium
GAGTGATTCGGGTCCCACAGGTACAACGAGAGCTTGTCGACGCCTTCGCTGCCAACGCCGCTGATCCAATAACAGTGGCTGTTTTCGAGGTGAACGAGCCATTCGGCGGGGGATGCTTTGCCGTAAGCCACCGCCTTCATGATGTCGCCTTCGCGCTGTGCCGAGGGATCTGCGGTGTGCGCTTGATCCTCTACTTTTTGATCCATCCATTCGGGCGGAGGACCAGACACACGAGAGCCGCCGCCACCACCACAAGCCGCAACCAAAAGAAAACTCGCAGAGCCCAAAAACAATCGACGCATGAAGAAACCTCCGATGAAGGTGCGCGGGCGAGCTACCTGATCAGAACTGCGGCGGCAAGATCAAAGGCTGGGGTGGAAAACGCGCAGCCCCATCGGCAGCGCGAAATGCGTAGGATCGTGGTGCTCATGGCTCTCGACCCTCCGCTCGATGCGTCACCAGACGAGGTGCGTCTCGCGCTCGCGCCATTGCGCAACGACTTCTCCATCGCCGTCTACAAAGCGGGCAATCCGTTCGCCGTTGGAGCGATCGTTCGTGTCGCGCACAGTTTCTTGGCGCGCGAGATCATCTTGATCGGCGACGAGCCTCACTACGAAAAAGCATCGATGGGCATGCACAAGTTCGAATCGATCGTGCGCGTCAAAGACACAGCAGGATTGCTCGATCACACGCAAAAAAGGCCGATTTGGTGCGTGGAGAAAGACGCCGCCCGGACGAACGTGACCGACGTGTCGGTCTTTCCGCCCGACGTCGTCTTTGTGTTGGGGAGCGAGCGGTTTGGGATCTCGGATGACTTGCTAACGCGCGCAGACCAGGTGATTGGAATTGCGCTCTATGGGATCAATCACTCACTGCCAGTCGTCGTGGCAGCAGGAATCGTGATGCACGAGTGGGCACGGCGGCACTACACGACCGGACGTGAGCTGTAAGTCCTCGTGATCTGGTCCTGAGTGAACGCGCAACTCTCTTGCGCTCAGGCCTGAGCCAGCGCAACATCTTGACATGGTAATAAGCCACCGATCCGTGCGCCGTTTGGCGCGTGACGATCGTGGAGCTACGACCATCGAGTACGCCCTGATTTTGGGCTTGTTGTTGGTTGTGGCGCTGATTGGCTGGCGCGCGCTCGGCGATCGCGTCTCAGGATCGAGCTCCGACGCACAGCTCGCATTCAGGGGCGGCGGCGGGGGTAGCCATCATTCTGGCGGCAGTGGCGGCAGTGGCGGCAGCGGGGGTTCGCATGGCAGTTCGGCGAGCGGTGGAGCCAACGGCACGAGCGGAGGTCCTTCTGATCCCAACGGCAAGACCGCTTCAGCATCGAACGCTGGTGGCGGCGGTGGTGCGGGTGGCGGGAGCGGCGGTGGCAGTGGCGGAGGCGGTGGCAGCGGCGGAGGCAGTGGCGGAGGCGGTGGGCGGCACAGACACGGTGCCGACTCATCCTCGAGCGAGGGTTTTGGCCAAGGCTCTGGCTCCGGCGACTCCGTACTTGGCGGTGGATTCTTGAAGATGCTTGCCGCCGGTCTGATCGGCTTCATGCTGTTGGCTGGCTACTTCGTGATGCGCAACGCAAAAAACAGCGCTCCAGGCGGCTGATCTTCTTGTCGCGCGCGAAAGATGTGTAGAGTCCACCCATGGCTAGCGAAGCACTCGTCAAACGCGTCAAAG
>JAYVXK010000575.1:0-5749 GCA_043785265.1 Myxococcales bacterium
GCAATCCTTCGAGGTGTTGTCGCTGAAGAGATCATTTTGCATCGAGAAAGATGCGCCGCCGCCGATCGCTGCTGCAAACAATCCCGACCCAGCTTCGGCCTTGTTGCGCGCGAACGTCGAGTTGACGATCGTGCCGCCGTCCACGGCGAAGAGCAAGATCGCTCCGCCCAGTCCGGTCGTCGCGCTGTTGCCGTAAAACGTGACGTTGGTGAAATCGAACTTCGTGTCGTCGGCCTGAATCGCTCCAGCCCCTGATGCGCTGTTGTTCGAAAAGAGCGAGCTGACGATCTCGAGAAGCGAGTGATGAAAGTAGAGCGCGCCGCCGTTCTTGGCGATGTTGCTGTCGAAGGTGGAAGTCTCGATCTGTGTCGTCTGCACTTGGTTGTCGGGCGTACGGAACATCGCACCGCCAAAGGCGCCGCCCTTGTTCCCTTTGAACACCGACCCGCACACGACGACCTGCGCGCCGTCTCCGCCATCGATGACCACAGCGGCTCCGTTGCCGCCATTGCCCACTTCGCCGCTCGTGGTGGCGCACTTGCTCTTGTCCACCGAGTTGGCGCCGTTGCCCAGGGCCTGGTTGTTCGTGAAAGTCGATCCCACGATCGTGAGGTCGCTGTTGAGTGAGCCGACCGCTCCTCCGTTGGAGCCGCTGTTGCCTTCGAAGACGCTGTCCTGGATGACGACGCCCAAGGAGCCCAACGCGAAGACACCACCACCGGCGACGTCCGGACCGAGCGGTGCTGCAGTGTTGTTCTTGAACGTGACCTTGTTGACGTGAAGCATCCCGTTGCGCACGAAAATGGCCGCTCCGCCACCATCGACGTCTGTTCCCTGCGAGCACGGCAGCGGCGCTGGGGGAATCGCTGTGCCTGTCGACTTGCCTCCCACCAGAGTCAAATTTTGGAGCGTGACGACGACCTTCGACTTCCGGTAGTCGGGATCACGAAAGCTCAAGAGTCTGGTCTTTCCCTGGCCATCGAGTGTCACCTTGGTCGCGCCGTCGATCGTCGTGTCGACATCCGTTCGAAGCACCTTCTCGCTGGTGATCACAATCGTCGCAGGACCGCCGCAGTTGAACGTGACGATGCCTCCCTTCTTGAGCGCAGTGTCGAGAGCAGCTTCGGTGCACGATGCAGCACCTCCTGTGCCGACGATGTTCGTGCCGCCTGACACATCGACGAGCTTGATGGCTGGAGTGCACGTCGAAGGTGGTCCGCCTCCGTCAGGATCCGGATTGGCGTCAGCCTTCCCGTCGACCCCAGCCATCCCATCGGGGTTGGTCGAGCCGTCCGGAACATTGGTCACCGTGTCGTCTCCACCGCACGCAGCGCTCGCCACGAGCAACCAGCAAACCAAGGTTCTGTTCATCGTGCGATCAAAACTACCAGACTCGCGGCACGTACACGACGACCGAGGTGATTGATGAGTGTCGCGCACATGTGACATCCTCGAATGATGCATGCACGTCGAGGCGCTCTTCTCTTTTGCGCCGCGCTCGCGGTGTGGACGCGAAGCGCGCATGCCGAGGGTCCAGTATGGGCGGTCCCAGTTGGGGTGAACCTGGGCTTCGGGATACACAAGACGCCCGTTCCGACGGGGGCCATTCTTGGTCTCGAGGCGAGCTTCGTGCTCATGGTGACCGCGTCAGACAAATACTTTTCGGTTCCTACCTTCTGGGGTGGAGCTTATGTCGACGGCCTCTTCGACACTGGCGCATCGCGCGGGCGCTTCAGCATTGGGCCCGAGTTTGGATACGAGTTTTTTGGGTTGGACGCAGGCGTCGTTGCGCAGGTCGGGGGTGGAGTTGTGCGCGCGGGCGGATGCATTCGACCCATGCTCACCGTGAGTTTGATCACCATCTATGTGCGAGGGACGTTCGTGCCCAGTGATCCAGAAGTCGACCAGACCACCGAGATTGGCTTGCTTCTGAAGTGGCCGCTCTCCAACAAGAAGCTGTGGTGACGAGGGCCTAGTCAGAACGACAGCTGGCCGGGGGAGAAGTCTCCCGACCTCGCGGAGCGCTCGGTCGTGAGCGCGTACACGACGACGCCAGCGGCGGCGCCGACGACCACCACGCCGATGCCTGTCCAGAACCACCAGCGCGACGTGATGGACCTCGACTTGATCAAATCGATGGATATCTCGCGCCGCTCACCTGCTCGCAAGACGACTTGAGTATCGGCATTCGAATAGCCGTCGTGCTCGAGATGGATCGGATGAGGTCCTGCAGTGAGCGTGGCTTCGGCGGGAACCAGACCCACGACCTTCCCATCGATCGAGACGCGTGCGGCGACGACCGAACTCTTGACCACGAGATAGCTCGCGGTGTCACGCGAACTGAGCGCGACATCGAGGGGAGTCGCCTCCCCACCCTTGAGGTCGACCTCCTTTCGGTAGTCGACGTATCCCTCGGCAAATACTTCCAAGGTGGTCGGACCGGCATTGATGCGGATGGCACGAGGAAGTGGTGCGCGTCCGACCTCGTGTCCGCCGAGCAGGATCCGCGCGCCTGCCGCGTTGGTTGTGATGCTGACTGTAGCAACCTTCGACTTCAGGTCGACCATGTGAGCGTCGAGGTCTGGCACCTTGGCCTTCAAGTCTGCGGGGGCTTCCGCCTGGAAGCGCTCGAGCGCGTCGACCGCTTCTGGATACCGCGCCAAGAACTCGAGCGCGCGGCCTCGGTTGTAATGGAGCGCAGGATTAGGCTCGATCTCGTACGATCGTTCGTAGTCCGCGAGCGCTGCAACGAACTCTTTTCGTGCGAGCGCGTCGTCACCACCACGCTTTAGCGCGGCCGCTTGCGTATGCGGGTCGCCCGCCGGCTGTGCGGACGCAACCGCAGTCCAACACAGCGCGATGCAGAGCGTGACCTGTTGGAAGAACAGTCGTCTCATAGGTGATCAGGAAGTGTCTCGTGGGTCGGCTTGGTGCGCGGAACAGTCGCGGTCGCCGTGGGTCGAGCCACCGGCGAACCGGTAGGCTGGGGTCGCCGAGCAGAAGGAGCGGAAGAAATGCTAGGTGCCGCAGAGGAAAAAATACTAGGTGCCGCAGAGGAAAAAATACTAGGTGCCGCAGAGGGCACGACTACCACCGACGCGGAGGTGGAGGCGGAAGGGATGGACGACGGAGTCGGCACTGCTGCAGTGGTTGGTGGAGGAGATCTGTCGCGGCTGGGCCCTAGCGCAATGGCGCCGATCGCAACCAGAGCGATCGCGGTCGCGCCCACCGACACCCAAAGCAACGGATTCGGTGCGCGCCGCAGCGACGGCGTGTCCGTGGAGAGATCGGAGCGCGTGTCGCCAGGATTCAGCGCATGCGCAGCCGAAGAAGGGAATGGCATCGACGGTTGACTCTCGACCTGGGATACGACCTCCGCGCGCGTGGCAAGCACGTCCTTCGCGACCGTCGCTACCCACGCGGCAACCTCGTGCGTCTCGGCTTTGCGCGCACAGGCAGCGAGAGCAATCGACATCTCCCGCGCGCTTGCATACCGCTTGTCTGGATCCTTCTCGAGACTCTTGGCGACGACCGCGTCGTATCCCTCGGGCACGTCGTCCGTCGCTTTGCTCGGCGGCACGATCTCCGCACTCAAGATCTTGGTGACGGTGTGTCCTTCCGTCTCGGCGGCGAACAGCCTCCTTCCCGCGAGACACTCCCAGAGGATGATTCCCATCGCGTGCACATCGGTGGCGACAGTGACCTTCCCATGGAGTTGCTCCGGGGCCATGTACGAGAGCTTTCCCTTGAGTTGACCTTCCTGCGTGACTTGCACGCGATTGGCGGCCTTCGCGATCCCGAAGTCGAGCACGCGCGCCGCACCGTCGACACCGACCATGATGTTTTGCGGCGACACATCGCGGTGCACGATACCGAGGAGCTCCCCCTTCTCGTCACACGCTTCGTGCGCGGCGTGCAGTCCATCGAGCGCGTCGCACACGATCGCCGAGGCCACGGCAGGCGGCACCTTCTGGCCGCGCGCTTTCATGAGCCGGAGGAGCTTCGAGAGAGACTCTCCCTCCACGTACTCCATGACCAGCAGCATCTCTCCATCGGTCGCGACCACATCGATCACCGAGACGACATTGGGGTGACGAATGCGCCCAGCCAGACGGGCCTCGTCGAGGAACATGTCGGCGAAGTCTGGATCCTGCGCGAATTGCGCATGCATCCGTTTGATCGCGACCGTGCGCGTGAAACCCGCCGCACCGAGCAGTCGTCCAAGATGCACCGTGGCCATCCCACCAGACGCCAACGGAGCGTGCAGCACGTATCTGCCGATGACCTGGGGCTCCGCCATCAACCCAGCAGCATATCAACTTGGACTGCGCGCGCGTGAAATCGACCGAACCATGTCAGTGCATGTGCCGCGATCATCCACCTGCACATCTGTCTAAAAGAGGGCCGTGACATTGGCCACCGAAACGGGTTTCGAGGGCGTCAACCACATGATCGCGGCCTGCGTCTTCAATTGGCACCCTGTTCCGATCAGTCGGCCGCCGCCTGGTGAGAGTGTCGACCATGGCGACCAGCCACTGCCGTCCCATCGCGTGTAGCGAAGCGACTGCCCACCGCCGACCTGGCCCATCGCGAAGAGGAGCATCGCGTTGCCGTTGGTGACGAGAGTCAGACCTGTTCCCTCTACCCCAGGGTCGTTGGCGATGGCACCGCCCGGAGTCCACGTGTTGGTCGCCGCGTCGAACTTCTGGTGCTCGAACACATTGTTACTTCCACCCGCGAGCAGTCGCCTCACCGCGTGCGCGGTCTTGCTGTCGGTTGCGCAGAGTGCCCAGTCATTTTGATGTTGCAGCGGGAGCCCGCCCGCAAAGAGCTGATTGACACTCGCGTAGTTCTTGGACGTTGCCCACGACAGATTGCTCGTTTCGACCGCGCTCTGGCCATGATCCGACGTTGTCCACATGGCGAGCATCTGCCCGTTGCCAAGGGCCGCCATGCTGCGCGCAGCGACGAGATCGGGCACCCACGAATGAACCGCACCCGAACTGAAGTCCAGCTTTTGCCCAGCCGATCCATCATCGGGGGTCGAAGAGATGTAGATGTCTTCGTTCCCCGTCGTGTCGAAGGTCTGCGTGATCGTGTTTTGGTTGAACCATCCGGTCGACACATACACGCGACCGTCACTACCTACCGATGCGTTGGTCCCGTCTGGATCGGGTCCCGAGAAGACGATGGTCCCTGTGACCAGAACTTCCGGTCCTTCGTAGGTGATGGCTGGGCCCGCGATCATCGCACGGAGGCGATAGACTTCATGGAGGCCGGCACTCACTTCTGCGATCGCGAGATGGATGACATCGTTGCCGCCACGGTCGGCGTACGCGACGCCGAAATTGCGCGCGTCTTGGGTCAGCGGCGCCCTGAGCTGAAAAGTGCCCGCCGTAGTCCATGTGGCGAGATCGGTCGACCATGCGGACCGCATCGTGTTGCGCGTGGCGTCGTCGAAATAAAACAGCCACCACCGCTTCGAGTGCGCGGCATAGACGAGATGCAGTTGCTCGGTCGTCCCGACTGCGCCTTCTGGGTAAGTGATGAAGTCGATGGTCTTGGGAGCGGGCGGGTCGGGACGCGGGCCGAGCGCGTTCTCGTCACACGTGTTGCTGGCGCAACTCTTCAAGTCGAGCGTGGCGCCGACGCACTGGCCTTTGGAGCAAGTTTGGTCGGCCCCACAGACGACGTTCACGCAAGAGAGGCGGAGGTCGATGCGCATCGTGAGTTCGGTCTGCGGGATGAA
>JAYVXK010000576.1:0-5747 GCA_043785265.1 Myxococcales bacterium
CCTCTTCGATCTGCAGACAAATAAATTCTTCGATTTGTTTTGATTATTCTTGGGAAACAATTGTGTCGCAAAATTTGATATGAAAACGTTTAAATATAATTTTTTTTTTAGATTGTTTTGGTTTTTCCAAAAACCATCCCGCGGTAAATACACTCATTCTCATAAAATACATAAATAGTGTGACCCCCGAATCCCCTAAAATCAAAATGATATTTTATTCTTCAAATATTTGATTTTCTTATTTATTTGTTTTTATGAAATTTCCATTATCAATTCGCGATATAAATACCCTTACGTTATATGTATTCCATAGACGCGCCGCGCCGCGTAGTGTTATTATGGTATTGTCGTTTTCTTGAAGTGTACAATGGGAGGCGACGGAGATCGGACTACTTATCAGCTTTGGGCCCTCTTCCTGGGTTTGGCTTCAATTGGGCCGTCGCTCTTCAGCGACGGAGATCGTGCGTCGCGCGTGTATTATGCAACGACTTCACGTCGCTTCAATTGGGCCGTCGCTCTTCAGCGACGGAGATGGACCATCTCGACCACCTTGTCGCGCGGTCGGGGGCGCTTGCTTCAATTGGGCCGTCGCTCTTCAGCGACGGAGATTGCCCCCGCAGAACGTGAGCAAGATCGTCTGGATTGGAGGCGGATTGCGAGCAGCTCTCTGTTTGGAGACGGGACAGGGCGCGTGCGTCAGCTGATCGCAAGGAAATGCCAGTGATGTCAAAGACCTGGTGTTGGCGAGCGGCCCACTACTTAATTTCATCACGCTTTCGCTCGCGGTGACAGTGCCACAGATCTTGGTATGCCGCGACCCCATTCACTACCGTCGGGCCATGAAAACGCTCTTTCGAGTGGTCGGGCCGCGTGAGCTACAAACCTACAAGGGAATCGCCGGACGCACGATAACGGATGAAGAGGTCTCGGCGTTCTGGGCGCGCAACCACGACCTCGCCGAGCGCCGAGGCTGCTACGTGTTTGGCATGAAGGCACCTCGAGGCATGATGCCTGCGTACGTCGGCCGCGCGACGCGCACTTTCAAACAGGAGGCCTTGGCGGACAACAAACTGAAGCGCTATCAGCGTCACCTCGTCGACTACCGTGGAGGCAGCCCCGTGCTCTTCTTCGTGCTCGCGCCCTACCGGCGCGGCGCGCCGAACGCCCGTCACATCGAGCAGCTCGAACGGTTTCTTATCCAGAGGGCGCTTCTCGCAAACGCGAAACTGCTCAACGTACAGGGGACTCGGAGCGAGGAGTGGGCCATCACCGGCGTGGTCAGGGCGACCAAGGGCAAGCCAAGCCGGGACGCGAGACAGTTTCGATCATTGCTCAAGCTCGTCTGACTACGCGATGATCGGATTGTCGTCCGGTGGGATGTAGGGGAGACCGAGCGAAGTGATGCACTCGCGCCCCCGCCCTTCGACTGGGCCCATCTCCACGAACAGCACCTGGTCCTCGCCATCGTGCACGATCCGACGGAGCGCCGCGCGAAGCTCTACGAGCTCTCGTGCGTCGAGTTCACAGCGAAACACCGAGAGCTGAAGGTGTTCGCCGTAGCCTTTCATGATCCGGAATACCTCACGCAGCCGCTTGGGGTCGCAGATGTCGTAGGTCACCACGAACGCGCTCCGCATGCTTAGCGCGTCCGGAACGAGGGGTAGGCTTCGACTTCACCGGTGACCCAGCGCGCGAGCAAGCGAGCCTGCACCTCCAGGACTCGGCGATAGGAGAGCCGGTAGCCGAAGATGGGATGAGTGATCTCCTGCTCCATTCGACGCTCGTATGCGAGCAGGACGCGCTTGCGCGCCGCCGGCTTCAGCGCCACGCCAGTCTTGTGCACGATGAAGTCTTCGCGCGTGACGACGCGCGTGTTGACGACGCCAACGACCACGGAGTCCGCAATCAGCGGGCGGAACTCCTCCATCATGTCGAGCGCGAGGGCAGGTCGGCCAAACCGAGGCCGATGAAAGAAGCCGAGCATGGGGTCGAGTCCCACCGTCGTCAGCGCGAGTGTGCAGTCCTTCACGAGGAGGCTGTACGCGAACGACAACAACGCGTTGACTGGATCGCGCGGAGGTCGTCGGTTTCGCCCATCGAGATCGAAGCCGTCGGCATCCGCCAGCAGCCCCGCAAATCCACTGAAGTACGCGCGCGCCGCTGCTCCCTCGACGCCGAGCAGTGACGCGGCCGACGTCGTGTCTTCGGCCGTGGTCGCGAGGATTTCCAGGTGGCGCAAGAGGACAGGATCGACCGCGGCGTGGTTCCGGCGGAGGAGCGTGCGACCATTCCGGATCTTCGCCGCGATGAGGCCGCGCGCGAGGGATACCGACCGTGCCTCGTCTTGCGCGATCCGCACCTGCGCGATGCGAAGATCGACCGCGTTGTTGCTCAACGCAATCGTGCGACCGCAGAACCACCCGCCATAAGAGAAGTAGAGGACCGGAATGTCGCGGTCGAGCAGCGCACGAATTGCCTGCGTGGAGATCTGAACGTTGCCGTAGACCGACACGTGACTCGTATTTGGCAAGCGTGCCTCTATCTTGCCTTCCTTGCCCTTAATCACGAGGCGCTCGCCATCGACCCCGATCCGAGCACCTTGTTCGTGCACGTAGACGGAGCGACGAACTTCACGCGACGGTACCAGTCTACGGATGGCAGGCGGATCGGCCTCGCTCAGCGTGCGCTCACGAACCTCCGTCGGTTGTTGGAGAAGATTCAGCTCATCGGGGAGGCATATTCCAACGAGAGAGCATCCCTCGCATTTCTTCGCCGCGTCGCCAGTGAGCGGAGGAGGCGCCACGGCGCGCGCAGCCAGCTCGCGAGCGCGAGCGATCGCTCCAAGAGTGGTTTGAATCAGGGTGTCGTCGAGCGCGATCTTCACGCGCTTGCGCGAAGCTACAAACCAGATCGCGCCCTCGTCGACTCGGTAGCCGTGCTCACGAAGCAAGAGGGCTTGGGCGCACACTTGCGCGCGCTCCGGCAACCAGGCTCCTTCCGGTACGTCGGGCGCTTCGCCGCGCTTGTGCTCGATCGGGATCACGATCCCGTCGGCGTCACCTTGGACGACGTCAATCTTCGCCGTCAGCCCGAGACGCTCGGACGAGAGCCAGAGCGAGCGGACCTCGAACGGTGTCGCGTCATCGGGAAGCTCGCCACGCGGCGTGTCGCTCGTGGCGTGGAGGTGGCTTCCTTCCGCGGTGAACTCGTTGTGTGCGAACTCACCCTGCACCCACTCGAGATGGAAGAGACGCTCGCAGTAGAGGATCTCGTTCACCATGCGCGCTGGCACCAGCGGCGGCACGTCCTCCGAGCGCGGAGCCAGCGGGAGGGTCTTCGGTCGTAGGATCTCGTCTGGAGCGGGCGCGCGATCGGTACTCATCGTTCGATATGATCATGGAAACGAGAAGTGGGAACCCTTTTGTCCTTGATTGCTCGAGCCACTCGGCAATCCACACGCAACAACGCGTTTCGTCACGCCACGCGTCGCGCGGGTCGGAATACCGCATAGCCCTGCCCGAACTCATGCCTCGTGCTCTCGTAGATTGCGCCGATGCCCTCGCGCGGCTTGCGACCGGTCTTGCGCGCGTCAGCGACGTCACGCGACGCCAGCAGGATCGAGAGCCCATCGACTGTCAACGGGGTCGCAGGCAACGCCCAGTGTAGGTGGTCGAGACGATCGTGCTCGGACCACGAGACGGTCTCGACCCTTCCAGAGACCGAGAATGACGGGAACAGCGGCAGCGCCTCGAAGCCAAGCCAAACCGCACCGGCGACACATGCCGTCTTGTCCTTCGTTGGCGCCTTGAAGCGTAGTGCATGCATCCGCTCCGTACCGGGGTCCCAGCCCGCGCCCCACTCTTCCGTGTTGTAGGTCCATGGACCGAAGAGTGCCTCGGCCCAGCGATCACCGTCGCGCACACGACCATGGATCTTGGCCATGGTGTCGAGGAAGCTCTGCTGACCCGATGCCATGTAGAACGGCGACGGCTTGACCTGCCCTTTGCTCCTGTCCTGGGCGCCGTCCCCAGCGACCGCGACCAAGAACGCCGCCAGCTCGAGGTCGTTCGGTTCCTCGCAGAGCGCACGCATGAGCATCGCTCGGAATGCGGCGGGAGGAACGCGTACATCCTCGTCGCCGTACGCCGCGAAGATCGCGGGTGCCCGCGACGCACCCCACTCGCTGAGATATGTAAGTAGGGCATCGCGATCTGCGAAGCTGGAATGGAGCACGGCGATCCAATCATCCTGCTCCACGAACGCCAAACGTGCGGCAGGATCGTGTTGGGAAACGATGCGCAGCAGGCCGAACGAGGCAAGCGCTCCCAACGGATGGCTTCCCAACAGACCCGTAAGCTCGATGTGCGCCATCACTCCGCTCCCTCCTTGGACGTGTTCGCCTCGATCACTTCGAGTTCGGATCGCCGATGATCGGCCAAACGCAGGACGGCCTCTAGGAACGCCAGCATCCACGGGCCATACGAACGCTGGAGTCCGACGAAAAGCTCCGCCCAACCAGAGCCGAGCGCATGCAGCGCGGGTCGCCCGACGTAGGAGAGCGCCTGCCCCTCGTGATCGAGAGAGATCTCGATGCCGTGGTCTTCGATCATTGGATGTGCGGCGCGGCCGTGCCCGTGGTGCGTCCCCACGAGATAGCGGATGAGCGCCGTGTGCTCTTCCGCTCCGAAAAAGAGGTGCGGGTGCGTGTCGAGAATCGCCACCGAGTAGACCTCGTGCCGCTCGCCGGTCGCAATGGTGGCGTCGTACTCGTCGCTCTTGGCGAGCATCTCGCCCGGCGCGGCATTCAGACGTTTCTGGAAGCGAGGGTCGGCCTTGCCCAGGTCGTGTGCGGAGCCTGCTGCGCGCAAGGCACGGACGAGCGATGGCTCAAGACCGACGGAGCGCGCGTACCGCTCGGCGAGCTCGCCGACGCCTGCACTATGCGCAGCGAGCGACACTCGCACCGAGCGTTGCAGGCCAGCGCCTTCCTCGGTGAGATCCTCGCCCGTGACGCGGCCCTCACGGAGCACGAGACCAACGCGATCGCCTTCTGCAGACTCGACCCACCGCGGGCGTCGCCCACGCACGATGGCGAACGTCCGGCGAACATCGTCTGGCAACTCAGCGACGTGCATGTCGAGGAACTGCTCCACCGAGGCAGCCGCCTCGCGCGTCGAAAGTTCGTCATCGTGGAGAGACTGCGAGATGGCGCGGATCTCGTCGGCGCATGCCGGCAACCAGGTCTTGGCAAGGTCAGATGTCCACACGAGGACGCGCTCCCGCCGCTCGGCGCGCGGCTCCGGCTGGGCGCGCAGGTCAGGATCGCGTGCGATGAGCGACAAGTCTCGCACCGGCTCAGTGCTAAGTGGTTTGAAGCCATAGGTATCGGCACCCCCACGCTCCGACGGCACCACGAGCATGTCGCCCGGCCGTAGATATCGCGTGGAAACGATCTCCACATCGTCTCCAGACACGCGCAACACTTGAGCGTACGTGGTCGTGCCGTCGCGCTCGAACTCTGGTGGCGCGTCGCCTTCGATGTCGCCGCCGTCGACCAATTTAGTGGGCTTCGCCGCGCCCCACCCGCTGGACCATTGCCTGAACGCCGAGAAGGGCAGACTCATCGCCTCGGTGCTGAGCGGTGGCAAGTAGCTGAGCACTGCCTGCGCGCGCGTTTCAGAAATTTCACCCGTCGCGTCGAGCAACCCGGCGCGCCACACCACCGACACGTCCGGCACTTGCGACGA
>JAYVXK010000577.1:0-1675 GCA_043785265.1 Myxococcales bacterium
GTCTTTGTCCGTGAAGGGCGTGCCGGCAGCGAGCGCGAGCTTGACTGGTGCCTTGGACTTGGGATCTGTGAGAGTGCCGGCGAGGCTGTTTTTGGCGTCGATGGTGAACTCGAGCTTGCTGCCTTTGCGAGTCAGAAAGCCGCGCTCTTGCACGGAGATCGATCCGTCACTCTTGGCTTTGCCATCCAGATCGATGGGCTCGCCGTAGCCCTGCACGTAGACCGCGCGCACCTCGGCACCGCGTTGCTCGATGCCAAGTGTAGCCTGGTCTTTGCCGACGGTACCTTGATAAACCGTAAACCGACTATCGACCTTGTCTAGGGTGACCACCGGCTTCGCACTCGGCGCGGCTACCGGTGTCACCGAAGCCGTCGTGACGACGCTCGCAGACGACGCACCGTCCGGAGCAGGCGCAGTGACGCTGGGTTTGTCGCAAGCCGCGAGAAGAAGCAGGGTGACCAACGAGAGGCGCATGTGGACCATGTGTCGCATGAACGCCGAGACTCTGCGCGATGATTCCGAAGAGACCAAAACCGAGTATGCTTGAGGCATGAAGTTCGCGCCCTGGCTCGTGGTTGCTTCTCTCGTGGTTCTGGGAGGCGTCGCTGCGAGCTGCGCGAAGAGCGTCACCGACCCTGACGTGACTCCGCCCGATGTAGATGGGAGCGTCGTCGACTCGAGCGCGTGTCCGGATGCAGACGTCACCACCGACCCCAAAAACTGCGGCGGATGCGGTCATAAATGCGTGACAGGTCAAGTGTGCTCCAGCGGAGCGTGCAAAGCGGAATGCGAGCTGCCGACCGCCAAGTGCACCGGAGTCACCACGTGCGTCGATCTCACCAAAGACCCCAAGCATTGCGGCGCTTGCACCAAAGTGTGCGATCCGGGCGACGCCAGCGCGTTGCCACCCGGCGACAACAACCCACTGCCCGATAGTGGCATAGGCCCTGACGCAGGAGATGCAGGACCCGCGTGGACGCTGGGCACTCCTGACTGCGTGACCTCCGCGTGCACGGTTCAGTGCCAAAGTCCCATGTTGGCGTGCAGCGGGTTCTGCTTCGACGTCACGCGTTCGCACGAGCACTGCGGCGACTGCAAGACCGCGTGTACTGCGGATCAAGCGTGCGGCGGTGGGCACTGTTGCCCAGTCGGCCAATCGTATTGCAATGGAGCCTGCGTCGACATCCTGGGTGATCCAAAGAACTGCGGCAGCTGCGGAAACGTCTGTCCCAACGGCTTGTCGTGCGGCAACGGTGTCTGCTCTGCGTTGCTTGGCTCGGGGACCGACATCGACCCATGGCACTTCACGAACGCGCCGCTCGCGTGCATCGATTTCTACAATAAGCTCGGCAACGGCGCGAAGGACGGCATCTACACGACGTCTCCGCTCGGCACTCCGATCAATGTCTATTGCGACATGAGCAGTGGCGGCATCACCTACGAGTCCTTCGGCATGGGCCAATACACTGCGAGCTACGCAGGGTGGCCATTCGTCGGGGGCCCGGATTTCAGCGGCAGCAAGCAGTTCGATGCGGCCTTTTCGTATCTGTACAATCGCGACTATCTCGTCAACATCAAGCCAGGATGGAGCAGCGGCAATTGTTGTTTCATCAATACTACCAAGACTGATTACATAGGAATTGGGACCAATTCATACATGTACCCAGGGCTTGCG
>JAYVXK010000578.1:0-1674 GCA_043785265.1 Myxococcales bacterium
AGATGTCGGTCAGATGACCCGTGCCTCCGACGACCGCATAGCGAAACTGAACGACATTGACTGGGTTCGTGCCGCCTTGAGGGTCGTACTCGCGGACCAGGTTCCACCGAAAGATGTGGGTTGGATCGGTCGGATCGGCTTCGAGCGAGTCTACGTAGTTGGCGTCGTCGAGCGGAACACCAAGCTCGAGCACCAAACCGCTCTTGTCTTGCACGCGCCACGTCTTGTGATCTTTGGACCAGAAAAACCGCTGAAACGCGCCGTCTACGCGCGATCGAAAATACATCTGATTGGCAGACCACGATGGCATGACCTCGCCCTGAAGCGCGCCCGCGCACTCGAGACTCAGTCCGACGACACAAATAGGAACGAGCTCCTGCCCACCGTTGAACACGAAGCGGTCTTGCGTCGGCTTCCAAGTCGACACCGGGTCGTCGTAGCTGGGCACGCCGCGATCGGTCTGGCGTGCGATGAAGGGGACACCCACGTCCCATCCGAGTCCCGCCATCCCATGTCCCATCGAGGAGCTGTAGGAGAGTCCCAGGCTTGGCTGGGCTGCCCCGCGCGCCGCGGGCAGCGCGAAGGGCACCGAGTAGGTCGCAATGCCCGTCGATAGCTGAGCTGAGAAGCTCTCGCCCATGCCTTGAATCTTCCCAGTGCCTTGCGGTGTAGTGATCGCCTGACTACTGGTTCCGGATTTCTCCGGATTCTTGGTAATGATTTGTACTTTCTGCGGGGACAAACCTTCAGGAGCACTCTTCGCCATCGACACGGGCGCATTCGGAGAGACCACTGCCGCAGATTCGACACTGGGCGCAAGCGTCGGCGAGTCGGTAGTGACGGGCGCGGGCGCCACATCAGGTGAAGCAGCAGCGCTCTCGTCCGCGGCGGCTGGGCGTGGAGGTAAGATCGCTCCCATGAACGCCACGAAAGTGACGAACGCAACGGGCCCTCCACGCCTGCGCAGCCCGCGAAATGTCATGGCGCGCAATAGGGTAAGGTGGAGTTGTTCGTAATCCCGCAAACCGTTGAACCATACGCTTGGAAGTCAGCGCAATCGGCCTTGCCAGAGCAGCCTGCGTAGCAGAAGTAGTTGTTGCTCTTGTCTGGAAAACAGACGTTGGTCTGACCCTTGTAGTTCTTCCCGTTGTGGCTTCCAGCACAGTCCGAGTTGCCAGCACATTGCTTGGTGCACCACCCCGTGACGCCACCTGGGGTCGCGCACATGCCAGACGCACAGTCGCCGTTGACATTGCAGGGATCGCCGATCCCAGCGAGCGGAGGCGCAGAATCGGATGTGTCGGGTGGGTCTGCATGGTCCTGCACGTTTGCATCGACTGACGCATCGGTGTCTGCGCATTGGCACGCGCCGTAACTTCCACCGTTGCAGACCTGAGTGCCGCTGCACCCATTGGTCCCGCTGCACTGCGTGGATTGGCCTTCCACGCAATGCACCACGATGGTGGTCGAAGAGCACGCAGCGACTGGTAAGAGCGCCAGGACTACGAGTGTCGCGCCAGCAAGGAGAGAGGGAAGGATTTTCATGGGTTTCCTCAGTGCGCGAAGCGCGTCCTGTGGTGGCGAAATACTCGTGCGCTGATCATGCAACCCTCAGTATCGGTGATGGAGTCCACCGACCTTGGGAAGACTCACGATCTTCCCATCACTCGGCTC
>JAYVXK010000579.1:0-1674 GCA_043785265.1 Myxococcales bacterium
GATTCGCATGCTCAGAGCTTTAGGTCTTTGCGCGGATCGCCTTCGGTCAGATCGTCGAGCTGGTCGATGAGAGATGCGACGGCATCGCTCGTGGGAATGTGAACTTGAAAGTGGAGATAGAGGTCTCCCGCCTCTTTCTTTTTCGTCACGCCTTTGCCGCGCACGCGCACCATCGTCCCGCTCTGCGTGCGCGCGGGCACCTTCACCGAGACGGATCCGTCGACTGTGGGGACGGTGATTTTTGCGCCGCGGTACGCTTCGACCAGAGTGATGGGCACATCCAGATGAAGGTCGTCGCCCTCGCGGCGAAGCAGAGGATGGCTCTTCACGTGAACGGTCAACAGAAGGTCGCCAGCTGTGCCGCCACTCGGTGATGGCGCACCTTGCCCTGGGATGCGAACGCGAGCGCCGTCTTCCGCACCCTGCGGAACGCGCACTTTCACGGCCTCGCCGCTCGCGCCACGTGGTTGCAGTTCGAGCATCGCGCCACGCAACGCACTGACGAAGTCGATCGTGACCTCGCTCTCCAAGTCGGCCCCGCGTGTCTCGCGACGACGGCGACCGCCTCCGCGCGCGCCGCGCCCAAACATGTCGCCAAAGACGTCGTCTCCGCTGGTGGTCGCGCCGCTGAACAAGTCTTCCCAACTCACTCCACCGCCCGCGCGACCGGCGCCAGCACGCGCCGATTGATGGTAGGCGCGCGCTTGCTGCGGATCGAATCCCTCGCGCAGACCTTCTTCGCCAAACTCGTCGTAGAGTTTTCGCTTCTTCGGATCGTGGAGGACTTCGTAGGCGTGATTGACCGACTTGAAGCGAGACTCTGCCTGCTTGTTGCCAGGGTTCTTGTCTGGGTGCAGGTCCTTGGCGAGATTGCGATACGCCTTCTTGATGACGTCGGCCTCGGCGGTCTTGGAGACCCCCAACAGGGCGTAGAGATCTTCGGCCATGTGCTTGGGCGCAACGTAAGACGCGGCCGCGCAGCCAGCAACACAAGTCACGTTCAGTCGGTCGACAGAAGCGCAAACACCGCGTGATCCAGCCACCGACTGCTCACGTGCTCCGCTTGGCGCGCGATCCCTTCGAACCGAAAACCGAGCCTGCGGATCACCGCGAGCGACGCATGATTGTCGGTCGCGGCGGCCACTCTCACCCGATGCGCGTGCATCACGTGAAACGCCCAGGTGCAAACGGCGCGCGCGGCCTCGGTCATGTAGCCTTTGCCTTGGCAGTCCGTGCGCAACCAATATCCGAGTTCGCAGCTCTGATGCATGTGCGTGAGCGCCTCGAGCCCCACGACGCCAATGAACTTGCGAGTCGATCGCTCGCGGATGGAGAAGCGACACGCTCGTCCGTTGTCCCAGTCGAGCGCGCTCGCCTCTGCGTACCGATAGCTCGCATCTTGATCGACATTGAACGGGACCCACGGCAGCCACGGTTCGAGCTGCGCGCGCGAAGCGTCCACGCCTGTCCAGAGATCCATCGCATCGCGCGTGTCGATCGGACAGAGCGAGAGGCGCTGCGTTTCGATCGCCGTGTGGCGCACCTCGATGCGCGACGGAATGCTCAGCATGTCTGTACGAGCATACGCGCTGAAGTGGCGTCGTTCAGGCCTTTTTCGAGACCGCTGGATACGCCGCCGCGATTTCTTTCGACGGGCGCTCGATTGTTTCGAGA
>JAYVXK010000580.1:0-5725 GCA_043785265.1 Myxococcales bacterium
AGAAAGATCTGCAAGAGCGACCAGCCACGCACCCAGGTAGAAGGCACCTCGTCGACACCCGACGCGTGAAACAGCCTCCAGCCTGGAGGAAGATGGAGCGTCCCCGATACCTGGTGGAAGTCCTGCTTCCAGCCAACCGCAGGAATGTCGGAGACGTTGCCAACGAGTCGGCTGTCGGCAGTGACGTCAAGCGAGCCCTGACGCACTTCGACGCCTGTCTGCTTGGAGTCGCCCATGTGCGTGATGAACTGGTCGCGACCACCAATCGCCACGCGACCCAGCTGGGTGGGCGGATCCATCTCCAGGCGCGAGTCGCGGTTGAGAGTGCCCGAGAGTGAGTCGGAGATCGTGTAGCCCGATCCGTCGAAATCCAGCCACAAACGGCGATTGAGTGTCAGTTGGTTCGGCGGTGGCTCGGCGTCTCCGCGGCGACGCTCTTCGAACGTGAGCACGTCGCCGACTTTCATCGGGTACGCGGGGTAGATCTTCCACTCAGCAGGAAGGCTGGTTTGCGCGGGATCGATGGAGCTCGCTCCGTGCACGTCCACCAACCGGAAGTCTGGTCTCGCTTCGAACGTCCACACCTCTTCGCCCTCGCGCCAAGGGCCACCTGGTTCAGGTCGCGCGATCGAATTGACCAGGCCTTCGCTGCGCGCAACAAGCTCGATGGTCCATCGCCCCGGTCGCACTTGCACGCGCAAGCGATTGTCTTGCTCGAGACGCGCTGGAAGCAACGCGCTGAGTGACATCGGCACGAAGCCCGGAGGGAGCGCCTTGCCAAGCAGCACTTCGCGACTCTTGCCCGCGACATCGAGTTCGAGGTGCGTCGTGAGAGTCAGAGGAATGTCATCGGTCAACTTCCGATGCGCGACGATCTCCAGCTTCTCGCCCTCTTCTGCGGTCGCGATCTTCTGCAGAAACACGCTGCCCTGGGCATCTCGAACCGGCGCAGGGATCACCACGCCTCGAAGCGACAGCGCGAGCAGTCCGGTCTCGGGCGGAACCACGAGCGACTCTGGTGGCGAATCCCAGCCAAACGATCCTGTCACGACGTGATCGCCTCGCTCGAGTCGCACGCTCGGAATCGAGGCCTGCGCGACGACGACTGCACGCGCGCCATCCGACCTCACGTCGAGCGGCCAACGCTTCTCGTCACCTGGCAGCGACACCCACGCGGCAGCGTCCATGTGCCACTTCTGCGTGAAGTGCCCAGCGTGCTCGTCCACCGACAGATCGAGTCGCGACGGCCATGCGCAGCGACTCGTGTCCTTCTGGCCCTGGAGCGTCGGACAGAGCGCATCATCCGAGTCGTGCAACGCCCAGGCAGTCCACGGCTTCAGCGGCTCGGGAACATTCTTCGGATCGAGCGGCTGTGCCCGCGCCGAGGAGCCGATCGCAAACGCGAGCAGCAAGGTGAAAAGTGCGAGCAGACGAGACAACGAGAGGCGAACCATGCGCACGACTGTAGATGGAAACGGCGTCGCGCGAGCGCTTTTGCCAAGAGGCTATTTCTTCGTGTCTACGCCCCTCAAAACCGGCCCGCGTATCCCAGCGAAAGAGTCATCTTGTGATCGCTGAACGATACCTGCGGGGCGAACTGTTGAACGAACTTCCGATAGAAACTTCCCGAGCGAAGGAGCCCAGCCAGATCGATGCTCAGGAGCACCAGGCTGGAGACACCAATCGAGATGCCACTGCCAAGCCATCGATTGGGATGAGAGACGCCCGACACCGATGCCAACACAGCGGCGCCCGCAACTCCCAGGTAGCCGAAGTCGAGCCCGAGGTTGATCGCATGGCCGACCGATTCGCGGCGCTCGTCCTCGGCGGCGTGCATGCGAGCAGCCATCAATCCCGCGGCAGTTCGGCGTGACGCGTAGGACGCGTCGGTGTTCCAGGTCGAGTCCTCGTGGCCGATTCCGACCAACGCTCTGATGCCCACGAGTGTGTTGACGACTCCGAACACCAGGGTGTTGATCCCCGCGAAGCGCCAAGCCTGGTCGTCCCCATCGGGCACGAGCAGCACACCTCCCGCGACCAGACCCACCACGCCGTCGACGAGGACGGCGTCCGCAAGCACCCGGCGCGTATGGATGCTCTCTGCATGAAGGTCTTCGAGCGCGTGAGCTTCAGGCTCGAGAGGTGCTTCTGGTTCTGCACGAGCGTCGCCGCTCTCGCCTGCGACGAACCCTAGGGCTAGCGTCCCGCAAAGGATCACTCGGAGTGCAGTGTGCGGAGTGTTCACGCGCCACTTGTACTCCGACGGCGTCTCGCGGACAGCGCAATGTGAACGTCACTGGGCTGGGTTGGAGATCTAGGGAGTCGCGTTTGCTTGCTTCAGTCGCTCTACCCAATCATGAGATGTCGTCAAGAAGCTGGTCGCCGCTTCGTCGCACTCCTCTGCCGTCATGCCATCCGAGGGAATGGGCGCCGCTCCAAGAATGAGCAGTCGATCGACCTTGTCCGAGGTCATCGTGCAGTCCACCTTGAGATCCAGGCTACGTGTCGTGGCCTCGACACTTGGGGCGAGCGACGCACACGATTGTCCAAACGCAGGCTGGGTGTCGACGTACGTGGCAAAACCGAGAGCGGTCCCGCCTGTTGAAATGAGCAGCGGCTGCTTCGACGGACTGCGTTCGTCGCACACGATCGACTCGCCTTGGGTTCGACAGCTGTGCCCAGACGCCGTGAAGACTTCTTGCGCTTCCGCGAGCACTCGGTCGTTGGGCCCGCGCATGATGCCGAGGCCACACCCCGCGGTGAACATGCCAAGCATCGCGAGAGTCCACACTTGTGCTGCGGTTTTCATGATCTGCCCCGAACCATCGCAAGGGTTGGACCAATCGAGTTTGCGCAGGACTTCCTTCAGGATGGTTCGATGCGCGAGGTAGCGCGTACCACCAGACGGTTCGACTTCGGGGTTTGTCGCAGGGGTGTCGTCGCCCCCTGGGGGTCCTAGCTACTCCCGTGTCCGCATCCGTTCCCGTCTGCCGCATCCGTCGCCGTCGCCGTCCCCGTTCCCGTCCCCGCGCCCGTCCCCGCACCCGCACCCGCCCCCGCTCCCGCGTGTCCGCTTTCAAGTCACGCTGCGCAGCACGAGAGCTTGCTCACGTCCTTGCCGAGCGATTGGGCCGCGAGTTTAATGCCTTCTGCGTGCGTCAGGTACGGGTGCATGGCGCGCGCGATGTCGTCGACCGTGATGCGGTGACGAATCGCCATCACGATCTCCTGGATCATTTCGCCCGCTTCGGGTGCCAGGATGTGCGCGCCGAGTGGCACGCGTGTCTTCGCGTCGACTACCAGCTTGATGAACCCACGCGTGTCGCGCGCAGCGATCGCGCGCGGCACGTGCTCTAGGGCCAGCTTGGAGACGAGAATGTCCGTGTGAGTCTTGCGCGCTTCGGCTTCGGTCATGCCGACACTTGCCACGGCCGGATCGGTGAAGGTCACGCGCGGCATCCCCAGCAGATCGCGTCGCACGCGATCACCGAACAGCACGTTCTCGGCGGCCACAGCACCCGTGTGCGCAGCCACGTAGACGAACATCGGATCCCCAGTCACGTCACCCGCGGCGTAGACACTGGGGTTGGAAGTCTTCTGGTGTTCGTCGACCATGATCGCTCCGCGCGCGTCCGTCGCAATACCCGCGTCGGTCAGACTCAGCGAGCCGGTGTTGGGCCTGCGTCCGGTCGCCACGAGCAACGCGTCCGCGACGATCGTTTCACGGCCATTTTCAGCCTCGACGACGATTTCAACCGCGCCCAACCTTCCACTGACCCGCGAGATGCGAGCACTGACTTCGACGCGCATTCCTTCTTCGCGTAGCGCTGCCGCAAGCCCAGTCTGCACGTCGACATCCTCGTTCGACACGACCCCAGCCTGGGCTTCCAGGAGGGTGACCTTGCTTCCCATGCGCATCATCATCTGTGCAAGCTCGACACCGACCGCTCCCCCACCGATGACCACGAGGTGGCTGGGCAGAGTCGTGGCAGCGAGGGCATCGGTGCTGTTCCAGTGCGGTGTCTCGGCGAGACCGGGGATAGGGGGCTCCCAAGCACGGGCGCCTGTCGCGATCAGAATCTTGGACGTGGATGTTGACTGACCGTCGATGGTCAGCGATCCGCTCGCGACGAAACGCGCAGTGCCCTGCCGGTAGGAAGCCGACGGATACGCCGCCAGCACGTCTGCGTATTTTGCCTTGCGAAGGTCCGCGATGAGACCGTCTTTCTGACCGACAGTGGCTGCGTAGTCGACCAGGCGCGCCGAGAGCGTAAGTCCGGCGAAGAGATTGCGGTTCGCGCTGTGCAGTTTTTCAGCTGCACGAATCATCGTCTTCGACGGAACGCAGCCGACATTGACGCACGTGCCTCCCATCGTAGCCTCTTCGACGATCACGGCGGACGCACCGAGATCGGCTGCGCGAATGGCCGCAGCGAACGCCGCAGAGCCACCTCCGATGATCAACAAGTCTGGTGATGCTTCATGTTGCTTGTCGCTCATGGGTTCCTCGAAAGTCGACTGGGGGATTCATGCGGTCTCGATGCCTGCGAGCGCGACTTTGCGCAGCAGCTTTACTTCCGGTTTGTCGCTCAACCGGTAGAAGAGCGTTTGGCTGTCGCGCCTGGCGACGACGAGCCCGTACGCTTTGAACTTCGCCAGGTGCTGTGAGACGGCCGACTGCGTGACCCCGAGGATCTCCCCCAGGTCGCAGACGCAGACCTCCTCCAGTTGATCGAGCACGTAGAAGAGCCGCAAGCGTGTTGACTGGGCAATGACATCGAGCATGGCGGCGCGCTCATCGAGATCAGGCGTGAACGCCATGGTCTTCTTCCAGCGTTTGATGCGCTCGCGATCGGTCTTGGGCGGTTCGCACTTGATGGGCGGCATGTGGCTCCTCCAAAACTATTTCCGTCTACGATCCCGAGTGCTCTTTCGCAGTCCCTTGCGTTGGAATCGACGCCTCGTAGCCAAGGTCATTGATCGCAGCGACATACGCTTCCAGTCGTCCTGCAGCTGGCTCGTAGGCGACGTCGATCGTCTGCGCTTTGAGATCGAGCGTCATGTCGTGGAAGCCGCCGACCTTCGCGAGAGCGCCGCGAATGTGGACCGCGCATGCCTCGCAATCCATCCCCTCGACGCGAAGCGTCGCGTGCTCGACGGCCGCTCCAAGCGTGACTGCGACTGCGGTTGGCTGACCACGCGCCGCGAAGCAAGCGATGAGGTTCGGTGCCGCCGCGAAGATCACGACCATCACCGTCGCGATCCACAGGCCGATCCTGCCTGCGCGCCCAGCCTTCGGGTTTGGCGCTTCGCAACCACACGCATCGCCGTCCGCAGCCACGGCTCCGTCCTCCCTCGGCGCTGCACTCGCCGCGCGCGCGGGCCGCGGCTTGCGGTACGTCAGGTAGAAGCCGCTCATCAGGAGTACCGCAGTCACGCCGAGGATGTACGGACGATACGCGCCGAGGGCAGCAAGCGCTCCAGCTCCCCCGATGCCAAGTGCCGCGAGGACCAGGGGCCCAATGCAGCATGAGGAAGCCGCGAGCGCTGCGAGGACGGCGCCGACGACCGTGAACTTCTTTGCGCGCGCGGATTGCGGAGCAGACATGAGGAGACCTTTTGATGGCAGGGTGGCCGACGTCGCTCATAGTATATGAGCACGTGCTAATATGACGTCAACCCTCGAAGTCGATCTCGACGCGAGTTGCGCTTCCACTCCAAACGC
>JAYVXK010000581.1:0-1670 GCA_043785265.1 Myxococcales bacterium
GGCGTGCTCGCAGTGACTTCGTCGACGATGGTCACGTAGTTGTCGGCGACCTCTTGTGTGCCGGTCACTACGATCAAATTCATCGTGCACACGCGTGAGCGAGCAGGTTGACCCGGCTCGATCTTCCACATGTCGCGAAGCTTCTGCTCGATGATGCTCAGCACTGAGCTCATCGGCGGCGTGGTGAACGAAACCCGCTCTGTCACGGCTTTCTCCACCTACGACCGTCTTTTGCCAGCATGTCGTCCGCTGCTTCCGGTCCCCACGATCCAGATTCGTACATGGGCGGAGGCGCGTTTCCGCTGGCGCGCCAGGCGTCGAACACGTGGTCCATCCAAGACCACTGCTCTTCGACTTCGTCGCGACGCGTGAAGAGCGTGGCGTCTCCGCGCATGGCGTCCAGCAAGAGGCGTTCGTAGGCCTCGGGTGTGTTGGATCCAAACGACGAGCCATAACGAAAGTCCATGGCGACGTCGCGAAGGATGGTGTGTTGCCCGGGCTCTTTCGAAATGAATCGCAACGCGATGCCTTCGTCCGGCTGGACGCGTACGGCGAGAACGTTCGGCGTGATGCCGCCATCGGGACTGCGAAACAAAGTGTGCGGGACCTTCTTGAAGGTGACCGCGATCTCCGTCACGCGGCGAGCCATTCGCTTGCCTGCGCGCACATAAAACGGCACGCCGCCCCATCGCCAGTTGTCGATGTGCATCTTCATCGCGACGTAAGTCTCGACGCGCGAGTCCGCCGCAACATCCGGTTCCTCGCGATAACCAGGCACTTCGTCGGCCCGCACGAAACCCCGACCGTACTGCCCGCGCACGACACTCTCGGCGACTCCACGTCGCTCCATGGGGCGCACCGAACGGAGAACTTTGACCTTCTCGTCACGCACTGCGTCCGCAGAAAGCGAAATCGGCGGCTCCATCGCAGTCAGACAAAGCAGCTGTAGCAAGTGATTTTCGACGATGTCCTTGGTCACACCAGTCTGCTCGTAGAACTTGCCGCGACCCTCGACGCCGATTTCCTCGGCGACCGTGATTTGGACGTGGTCGACGTGCTCGCGATTCCACAGCGGCTCGAACAAGCTGTTGGCGAAGCGAAACACGAGCAGGTTTTGCACGGTCTCTTTGCCGAGATAGTGATCGATACGAAAGACTTGGCTCTCATGAAACGCCGCCGCGATCATGTCGTTGAGTCCGCGGGCGCTGGGCAGGTCATGACCAAACGGTTTCTCGACGACGACCCGCGTCCACTTACCGCCTTCATCGCTCACCACATTGGCAGCACGAAGTCCTTCTAAAATGGGCCCAAACTCTGCGGGAGGCACCGCGAGGTAAAAGAGACGGTTGCCTCGTGTGCCGCGTTCTTTGTCGAGTGTCTCGAGGTGCGCTCGCAGATCGTCGTAGGTCTTCTTCTCGCCAAACGGGCCTTCGACGTAGCTGATGCCCTTTTCGAAATCGCTCCACACGGTGTTGTCGATCGGTTTGCGGCGCGAAAATCGAGCGACGCCCTCTTTCATCTCTGCGCGAAACTGGTCGTTGGTTTTAGGCCGGCGAGCCACGCCGACTACCGCAAAACTGCCGGGTAGAACGCGCGAGAGCGAGAGGTTGTAGAGCGCAGGCATCAACTTGCTCTTGGTGAGATCACCAGACGCGCCGAAGATCACGACC
>JAYVXK010000582.1:0-1669 GCA_043785265.1 Myxococcales bacterium
GGCGCGGGACACTTTCCGTTCGTGAAGTTGCGCGGTCCGGCTGCCATCATCGGTCTGTCGAGCGCCGTACCTCGGCCGCCATTCGTTGCGTCGGGCACTCTCGGTCGCCCACAGCTCGAAGCTCTCGCGCGAGCGCTCGCTCATCCCGAAGTGCAGAAGCGCACGCCGGTGTTGCTCATGCACCACCCGCTCCACAACCCACCCTCGCAGTGGAAGACTTGGCTCGAAGGCCTGACGGACGCATCGCAACTGAAAGAGCTGCTTCTGCCACTTCGCCGCGGCCTCGTGCTCCACGGACACCTTCATCGCCGACTCGTGCGCAAGTTGGACGCCAAGACGGGCCATGTCCTCGCGATCGGCGCCACGAGCTCTTCGTTGCATCATGAGCTCGACACGCGCATGAGCGGCTTCAACCTCTACGAGATCGACGACACGACCGGAGACGTCGTGCGCATCGAGGCCCACGTGCTCGATGCTGACGGAGCGTCGATCTTCCACGTGGAGCGCATCCCCGAAGTCGCATAAAAAAAAACGCCCGATGTTTTTGCACCGGGCGCTTTTCACAAGTCTAGTTTTGAGACCGCGTCACTCCGCCTCTGCGGCGGCTTGCTGGCGGATCACATTGATCGCCTGCAGACCCTTCGGCCCCTCCTTGATTTCGAACTCGACTGTCTCGTCCTCGAACAGACGCCGACGGCCGTCGCCGCTGATCTGCGAGTAGTGCACGAAGACATCCGGACCCTCATCTTGCTTGATGAAACCCCAGCCCTTTTCGTCGTTGAACCACTTAACCTTACCTACTGCCATCTTCGAGCCTCCACTTCCACTGTTACCAACTACTGGCGCTGCGAGTACGTCCTGCTCGGGTGCTGCGCGCGGGCGCTTTGCTGCAAGTTCGCAGAGGTTGGGCGCGAGTGCGCCGAGCGTGCGACCCTCGTCCCCGAGAGCGGCGCTAACCTAGGAGACCGCTAGCAGTGAGGTCAAGCGCCGATCGCGCTTCAGTGCATTGGTTTCTTCGGCGTGGCGTTTGGTGTGGACGGCGTTTTTTGGCGCTCGAGTGCGTCGAGCTCTTCGATATTCGCCTTGACATTCGGATCGCTTGGATCGATTGCGCGCGCTTTCTCGAATGCCTGTCTCGCTTCGACCCAAGTCTTTGGATCTCGCGCGAGCGCGGTTCCCAGGTTGATCCACGCGTCTGCGAGTTTGTCGTCGATGCGAATGGCCTCGCGGTATTCGGCAATCGCCTCGGGCAACTTGGTCGCGAGCTGATAGGCGTAGCAGAGATTGGAGTGATAAGAAGCGCGCGTCGGATCGAGCTGTTTTGCGCGCTCCAGCTCGCTCGTCGCGCGTACGAGATCGTTTTGCGCGAGCAACGCGGTGCCGAGATCCGAGTGCGAGCGCGCGTCTCCATCGGACAGCGCCACTTGGATTTCGAGCTCACGTACCGCGTCGGGCACGCGACCCAGGAGCAAAAGCACCGTGCCATAGTTGCCATGCCGCGCAGAGCGACCTGGATCGAGTTCGGTTGCTTTCTTCAACTCGGTCGCTCCCAGATCACGGTTACCGGTGGCAACAAACGCAACGCCCAGCATCGAGTGCGCTTCGGCTTCGAGCGGCAGAAGTTCGACAGCACGACGCAACGCAATGAGTGCTTGATCGGCCTCGGCGA
>JAYVXK010000583.1:0-5713 GCA_043785265.1 Myxococcales bacterium
CGGCGCGCGCACGGCTCACGCGGAGGCTGCGAATTGAGCGTCTCCAGCGATACGAGTCGCAGCCGAGCATGAGCCGGAGCACGGCGCAGGAGGGGCCACTATCATCATCTTCTTCTTTGCGGCGTCGCATCGACTGGTCGTCGAGGTCGACGGCGGCATTCACGTAGATCAGCTCATAGAGGATGCTCGGCGCGATGAGTGTCTCGTGCGGGTCTTCCAATGTCGCGTTGTGCGCGTTGAAGCGACCGATGTGGAAGGTCGATTGCTGCACGTACTTAGCGCTATTCACGTGGCGCTAATTGCATAATGGGGCTTTGCACTCGAAGGAAGGTTGCGACAAGCCGTCCGGGCCGTCGTTGGTGCCTGGAGTGCCGCCTGCGCCTTTTGTGCCTTTGGTGCCTGGGGTAAGCTTGCCCGTGGTGGCGATGTCGATTGTCGGTGCCGTGCCTTTGAAGACGATCGGTGCGCTGAGGCCTCCTGCACCACCAGAGCCGCTTCCTCCGAGACCGCCGTTGCCTCCGCTGCCTCCGTTGCAGCCTGGTGCTGAACTCGCGCCGCTGAATCCGCC
This sequence comes from Myxococcales bacterium, assembly GCA_043785265.1. Lineage (GTDB taxonomy): Bacteria > Myxococcota_A > Polyangia > Polyangiales > Polyangiaceae > JANYHY01. The sequence continues at coordinate 569 of JAYVXK010000583.1, forward strand.
TGCCTGCCCAGCCTGACCTGCGGCGCCGGGGCCGCCGTTGCCGGCTTGCTTGGTGGTGATTTCGCTGGAAGTCACGGTGATGCCCGATGACACGGAGAGTAGGCCGATGCTTGCTCCTCCGCCTGTGCCTCCGGTTCCTCCGGCTCCTCCGCAGCCTCCGCAACCTCCGCCGCCACCTCCACCGATAGTGTTGCCGAGATCGATGCCGCCGCCGCCACCACCGCCACCCTGAGCAGGTCCGGCGTTGTTACCGCTGGTACCTGCGGTTGGAATCCATGCGGTCGTTAAAGACGCGAGCGCAATGTAAGAGGTAGCGGGGACTCCAGCGTCTCCTGTTGGACCCTTATGTCCATTGCCGCATCCAATTCCGATGTCCTTTGCTCCGCCCTTCCCATCGATGGGGTTCACACCGTTGAGATTGGGGCTGCCATCCGAACCATCGCTTGGGGACGATGCACCGTTCCCACCTCCGCCGCCCACGCTGTTCTTGTTGTCCGTGCACAGCGTGCACGCGTGTGGTCCACCGCCTGTTATTCCGCTGGCATTCTTCCCCGCAATGCTTGGGTCGCTTTGCGCAACCGCTGTGTAGTTGCTTCCTGTATTCCCGGGCTTCCCATTCTTCCCATTGCCCGCAATGACTTTCACGCGCGTGAGGGCCGCGCCTGACGCGGCGTTGGCAAACACTCCAACGCTGGACTCTCCATCCGCGACACCATCCGCACCGTCGACCTCGATATCAATCAGTGAGATATTGGCGGCCTCCAACTGCAAGCCAAAAGCGGGCTTGTCAGCTTGAATCACCGGGCGCGCGCCACCAGCGGTCCAGTCGCACTTCAGGGCTCCGTAGATCGCAACTCCGGTTTTGATCTCCACCGACCCTGGGTAGTTCCCCTCGCACATGTAGATGCGGGGCTTGCCGCCAAGCTTCGTCAGTGCGGTCGCGAGCGTCTTGACTGGTAGGGCCTTGGTGCCCGGATTCGCCTCGTTGCCAGTTGGCGACACGAAAACGCCGACACCATCGTCAATGCACGACGGGCTGTCTTTTGGATCTTTCGTGAGATCGCAGTCGGGCGGCGCGTCGATGGACACATCAGACGTCCCATCCTTTCCTCCCTCGATTGTCCCGCCATCTCCAGTGCAAGCGCCTGGATAGTCGCAGACGTTCGACGTGAACCCAGCGCATGAGTACGCGCCAAAGACCAAAGCACATCCGATTCCGCACAAGATCAAAGTACGCAAGACAGCCTCCTCAAAAGCTCGTTGTGAGAACGAGCGCTCCGCTCTTTGGACCTACCGCAGGCACCAGACTCGTATTGGACTGCGTCTTCGGCCACGCGAACCACGCGATGACGGCCGCGGCGATCAGGATGGGGCTCGCGATGTATCCGATCATAGCCATCGTGCTTGCGCTGTTCTGATCTGTTCGCAGTCCTTCGAGGCGGGCACAGTTCGCTGAGCGCATGTCCGCACATGGGCCAGTCGAAGCCAAAGTCGTTGCGTCATTGGCGCTTGATGTGGAAGAGACGCCGAAGCCAATGCCCGTCGCGAGGGCACCAACACCAAGCACTCCGAGAGCAATCGGAACTGCATACCCCGCAGTGGGTCGACTGTAAGTCGGGGGTGTCGTCGTAGTGGGCACACCGGTCGCAGTAGAACTCGGAGCCGTAGGCACCGTTGCACTCGTGGATGGGATCGCGGTCGCAACAACTGGGGGTGACAAATCACAGTCCACAACCTTCCCATTGGGAACATCGACTGTCTTCGTCTGCTTGTCGTCACCATAGGTCGCAGCAGCGTCATGCTTCCCCGGAACTACGAACCAAGTATCAGCCAATGGTGCTTTGCCAATTGGGACTTCGTCGACTTTGATCACTGCTCCGTCGCGCGCGATGAAGTGCAGTTCGCCGACTTTGGTTTGCTCTTCGGTGAAGAACTTCTGGATGTCGGCCGCATCTGGATCAGCCGTGAATTCAGGACTGCGGACGTATTCGCGAAAATGCATCGCCGACTCAGCATGACGGCCTAAACGCATCTCCGCCATCGCCAGGTTCTTCGGACACTGCGACGTGCGATGCGCCGCACACGCCTCGGTGAACTTGACGTGCGCCTCCGGATACTTCTTCTTCTTGAAGAGCTCGAGGCCTTCTTGGAAGCGCTTGTCGGCCTCTTGCACGTTCATTCCCTGCGCCATCGCGACAGCAGGAACAATCACAGCGACCGCCATCAGGGCGGCGATTCGTTTCCACGCTTTCATCAGTGTCCTTTAAGTAGCCTGGCACCTGGGTCATCGTCGTCGGGGGCTGCCGCATCGCGCGGTTGGGTGCGAGGGGTAGCGCTTGGACGTGGTGTTGGGGTTGGGTGCGAGGCAGTCGGGGTTGGAAGGGCGCTCGTTGTCGGAGGAGTGGTGGGGGCGGGAGCAACCGAGGCGCTCGTGGTGGGAGTCGCGCTTGGGGCGGCGTCTGTTTTGGTTGGCGCTTCGTGCGGCGCGAGAAGCCAAACGATGATCGCTCCAATGACTACTGCGGCGCCGATCATGGTGAAAATGGAGACGAGGTTTGTTTTTCGGGTGGGAATGACTGGTGGCTCGGTTTGCACCGCCGGAGGATCGCTCTTGCGTGGTTCGCTCGGGGGGGCGGTCGCTGCTGCGAACAATGCGTTGAGGCGCTCGCGCTCTTCTGGTGTGACCTCGAGACCTTCTGCGAGGGGAGGGACGGGGGTTTTTTCGACGATCACTCGGTCGTTGGGTACAGTCGCGTGGTCTTCTCTCGCGGGAGGAAGGCGCGCGGAGCCCTGGTATTCTGCTGCATCCAGACCACTCGACTCTGCAGAGGTCTTCTTCACGTCGAGCGCGATGGGTTTGCGCAGGCCGTCGAGGAGATCGTCGACGTCGTTCGCCGGCGGCGGGGGGAAGTTCGGATCGGTATTGGTTTTCTTGCTCACGAACGCCTCCCTCTCTCAATTGTAGGTCGCGCGGCGCAGGATGCCGTCATGCTGCAGCGCACACAAGTTTTTCGCCTCGGGCTCATTTGTGCCCCAGTAGCCATGCTGTCGCGACCAGCAAGGCGATCGTCGTCATGACGAGGGCGATCACGAATGCGCCTGGCATTTCGCCGCGCCGGAGGGGGACGACGATTTCGTTTCGGAGCGCCGCGAGTGAGAGCCGCACCGCGCGCCCGCGCGTTCGCTGAGGTTCTGGGCGTTCGTACGCGCGCGTTCGCTGCGGCTCTGCGCGTTCGTGGGCGCGCCGAATGTTGCGATGATAAGGCTCCTCTTCGACGACGGTCTCCGACGCAACGGACTCTCTCGTCGCTCTCGGTTTGGGCTTGGGTGGTGGTGCGCTCTCGTCCAGGAACTGGGCCGCGGCGGCCGCGCGAATGTAAGAGTCATTCTCTTCCTCCACATAAGCGATGTCGGGCGCAGGCGGTGGCAACGGCCTGCTTGGCGGATGGGTCGGTCCGACTTCGGTCTGCGCCATCGCGAGTTGCGGAGGGCTTCTGTCGGGGTTCGTCTCGATCGCATACGGAGAGGACGGCGCGGACGTGACGTCGCTGATGTCGGCCGAGACTGCGATGCTCGGGTCCGTCTTGGGAGCCATCGTGTTCTCGTCGATCGCGCCTGTGATCTGATCGATGAGATCTTGCGGTGTGCCCGCAGGGTTCGTTGTCGCTGCGTGCACGTTGCCGGTCGAGAGTTTTTCGACCTCGCGTCGGAGTCGGACGAGCCTGACTTGTACATCCGACGCGTCGGAGAATCGGTCCTTCGCTTTGGGTGCGAGCAGTCGCTCCAAGATGTCGTCAATCGGATTGAGGATCTGCCACGGCATGTTGTCGACGACATACCCAATCGGAGCGGGCATCATGTCGATGCGCTTTTTGGCGTCTTCGAAACTGAGGCCGTGCTCCTTGAACGGATGAACGCCGGTGAACATCTCGTAGAGCATGACACCCAGGGAGAAGAGATCCGCACGCGCGTCGACGTCTTCGCCTCTGATTTGTTCGGGAGACATGTACGCGGGCGTGCCCGCCGCGCCATGAAATCCAGCGCGCACGAGCTTGGCTTTCATCACACCAAAATCGATCAGCTTGGCGATCGATCCGTCTGCGCCTGACACGATGACGACATTCTCTGGCTTCAAGTCGCAGTGAACAATCGCTTTGTCGTGAGCGAACACGAGCGCCTTCGCGATGTCGTTTCCGATTCGGATGGCGACGGCGGGATCGAGCTTGGCGCGTCGACGCAAGATCTCACGCAGCGAGAGGCCCGAGAGCACTTCCATCAAGTAAAACGCTGCGCCCTTGCTGGTCGCGTCGACTTGATAGGCTTGGACGATGTTCGGGCAGGTATGAAGCGCGATGAGTCCGCGCGCCTCGAGGTCGAATGCTTCGACTGCCTCGGGTTTCGCAGCGACACTCGAGTGCATGATCTTGAGGACGTACGATCGGCGCACATCCGTGTCCTCGACGAGGTAGCAAGCGCCCATGCCTCCTGCGCCGAGGGGCCCGTGACGCGGTATTCGCCTCGCTTTCCGCGAATGCGATCGCCCACCTCGTATTCGAATCGACTCTTCTGGGTCACGGGTCTTGCTCGCAGGCTACTCATGGGATGATACCGTGTCGACGATGCCGCTGACCCTTCGCGTGGACGGACGGTCGGTGCTTCTCGACAGCACTGTATCGGCCGGCGCGAGCAAGAGTTGCGTTCTTTGTTTGCCAAAATTGAAAGAAACACACGCGACCTTCGACACGACGGACGAACTCGTGTGGATCGCCCCGATCGACGGCTCGGAGGTCGTCGTGAATGGGTCGCCCGTGCTGAGTCGGCGCTTGTTAGGGGATGGCGACCGCGTACGACTCGGACCTTACGAAGGGACCCTCGCGCACGAAGAACCCGCCGCAGCGCTCCGTACGGCGGAGCTCGCGTTGGCGATCATGCAGCGCGCGAGCGGAGCGACATCACCGTGCGTGATGGTCGTGGAGGGTCCGCAGGCAGGCGTGCGTCTCGAACTCGCAGAGGAGGGGCGCTCGTATACGCTCGGTCGCGGCGCGGGATGTGACTTGCAGGTCGACGACGAGTCCGTCTCTCGCGATCACCTGCGTGTATTCGCGCGAAGAGGCAGCGTGCTCGTGCGCGATCTCGACTCGGCGC
>JAYVXK010000584.1:0-5712 GCA_043785265.1 Myxococcales bacterium
TGAACGTGCTTCTTTCAGGCGCTTCTGCTCTGCGTCGAGACGCGCGTCCTCCACTGCCACGATCGCGTCTTCCTGACGATCGAGTTGTTTGCCGCGCGCGCGTTTGTCTGCCCCAACTAATTTCGAGAGCTCATCGTCGCGCAATTTTTTTCGCTCTTGCCTCGCGGCGTCGATGCGCGCGCGCACGGGCGCCTCTTGGTCATGCGGGTTTTGCCAGATTGGATTGAGCTCGCGCGGACCGAGTTGCACTGCGATGCCGGCCTCGAATTCAGCGGGTAATTGCACGTGTCGAGGCAAAACGAATCCATCGGCTCGGCGCACACCACGAGTGTCCTGCGTGGTGCGTGCGCTGCCATCGCCCGAGCCAAGCACAGGCGCTCGAACGGTCCCGCCAAAACGAAAGCGCGTGTCGTCTGGTCTGATGAGCACGCCTGCTTGAGGCGAGACGCCTCCCATGCTGACGAGCGATCCTGCGGGAGTGCCGACCTCTGAGAGAAGCATCGAGACCGCGCGGACGCCAACCCCGATGGAGACTTGGTCGCCCAAGAACGCATACGAGATGTTCGCGTTGTAACGAACGATCTGCATCGACAAGTCCGGAAGCCCAGCTTCGCTTCCGCGCACACGAAAGCTTTGAACGTCACCAGACCCGGCGACTCCAAAACTGCCGATGCGCAACACTCCCCCGCCACCGACGACCAAGAAGCCATCGTAAACGGAGCCTCTTTTCCCGCGGTTTTCGAAGTCCGTGCCTGCAAAGACACCAGGGAGATAGAGACTCGTCGTGATGTCGTAGTCGATATACGAAGTGCTGAACGGCTCGCGCACGCTCGGCGCGGCGACATTGGTGGACGTGCCTTCGACTCCTTCTGCGAACCCGATGTACGCGCCGCCGAGGCCCATCGTGCGAATCGGCGCGATGAGCGGCCCTGGCACCACCTGCACCGAGTAATCGTTGTTGGTAATCATCGGCGGGGGGTCGGCCCGCGCGAGGACAGCGATCAAGAAGGATGCGACGCTCGCCCCAACAAGAAGCGCACGAGCGGCTCTGCGTCGAGCTTCGCCGTCGAGAGCAGTGCATCGAGCAGACGCTTGCCCAGCTTCGCCAACTCCAGCAGTTGGCCGATGCGCTCTCTCTGAAGGTCGATCCGATCGAGCGTCTCTTGTTTTTGTTTGCCCGAGCCCGCCGCGGTCTGAGCTCTCAGGCGATCGAGCGAGGCGATCGCCTCTTGAAATGCCTCGATCGCAGCCTCGATCTCGGTCTTCTCGCGCTCGTTGAACACGCGAGAGATCATGCGCCACAGCTGCACCTCCGCGGCAAAAAAATCCTTGCGCTCACCTTGCACCCATACGCGCCGAACGACGCCCCATCGTGTGAGCTCGCCGAGCGTCATGCTCACCGCGCCGCTCGACAGAGAGAGCAGTCCACGCAGATCTTCTGCAGAGAGCGGCTCCGGCGACAAGTAGAGCACAGACCACACGCGGCCCATGTTCCGCTTGAAGCCCCAAAACTCGATCAGACGACCCACGACGTCGCTCACGGCGGCTTCGCTGGGCCACAAGGCTCGTTTGGAACTGGACACGGCTAATGAGTCTGACCTTACCACGCGTCTTCCTTAGGAGGCTCGGCTCGTCATCTCGCGCGCAACGGCGACAAGGAGCTTTTGCGCAGGCGACTCGGGCAGTCTCGCGAGCGCACTCATCGCGCGCTCTGTCTCTTCGCCAGCGCGTGCCCGCGTGCTGTCAGCGCCGTGTGATTGTCGAACGCTTGCGATCAAGCGCGCTGCAGCGACTTCGTCACCGGCGCGCGCGGCCTCGAGCGACCCGGCGAGCGACGGATCGTCTTCGAGCGCGCACAAGAGTGGCAAGGTGAGCTTGCCCTCGCGCAGGTCCGAAAATAGGCACTTTCCCGTGTGCGTTGCATCGCCCGTGTAGTCGAGCGCGTCGTCCACGAGTTGAAACGCGATGCCCAAGTGCGCGCCAAATTCTCCGAGAGCTGCGACGCAATCGCTCGGCGCCCCTGCAGCGCGTGCACCTGCGCGAGCCGCCCACGAAAAGAGCGAAGCGGTCTTGTCGTTCACGATTTGAAAGTACGTCGCGAGCGTGGTGTCGAGTCGGGTGCGTCCGCGGAGCTGCACGACTTCGCCGTCGACGAGCCGACGCAGCGTCTTGAAAAGATCGGTGAGTGTTTCTCCAGGCGCGACTGCTGCGGTTCTCTCGAGCGCGTGCGTGAGGAGCAAGTCGCCCGCCAGCACGCTCACCGCGTTGCCCCAAAGTCTGCGCGCGGTTGGTTGGCCTCGCCGTTCCATGCCGTCGTCGACCACGTCGTCGTGCAGAAGAGTCGCCAAGTGCACCAACTCTGCAGCGACCGCAAGATCGCGCGATTCACTTGGCACCTCGAGCCCGACGAAACACGACGACGCAAGCAACACCAACAACGGTCGCACGCGTTTGCCACCTGCGCCGAGCAGATGCGCGGCCGACGTGGTCGCAGGAGCCAAGCCGTCGTGGACCTGTGCCCGCAGCTCGCTCTCGATCCACGTCATGTCGTCTTTGAAGAGCGCAACCACCTCACCAAGACGATGCGCGGTCCGCTCGCCGGCGCGCTCCGGCGCGGCAGTGGCGTGCAACAGGTCGGCTGCGAGGGAGGCTTCCAAAGTCAGTCCTTTGTGCGGCGAATTTGAACCGTCGATTGTTTCAAATTCTTTTGAAAGTTATGGAGGCAACACGGCGAGGCGTCAAGACCTGTCCTTGTTTGGCTCGTGCGTTCTCTTAACGAGACGACTTGGTGATGTCAGGCGCGCGCACATAGAGCGGCTCGATCGTCGCGAGATCCGAGGCGGGTCGGCCTTCAGCGATCGCGGCCAGCGCGCTGGCTCGAGGCGTGTCGTGTGGTGGCTCCATCACGAGGCGTGCACTTTTGGGGAGCTCGACCAGCCCAGCGCCCTCCCCCACCAGTACGAGAGCTCGCTCGCTTGAAAAGAGAGTCTTCGCGACTTCGCTCACGAGCACGTGAGTCGGCGGCTGACCGTCCACTTGCACGAACAGCTCATTTTTTCCCGCCAGGAGCATGGCGATGCGCGTTTCGTTCGGGCTCGCTTGCACTCCGTGCGTAATCGCTTCGAGCGAAGTGACCCCGACTACTTCTGCGCACGTGCAGAGCGCGATCCCCTTCACCAGCGCAACTCCGATGCGCACCCCGGTGAACGATCCCGGTCCGATGCCCACGACCCAGCGAGCGATTTGTGCGCTCTTCCAGCCTGCTTTTTTCATCGCTTCGTCGAGCGCGGGCAAGAGCGACTCGCCGTGTGCATTGGATGCACGCTGCTCATGCAGAGCAATCAGCAACCCGTCCTCGAAGAGGCCCACGCTCGCGAGCGGCGTCGACGTATCGAGCGCAACGACTTTCATCGCGTTCAGAGCTGCGCGAAGCGGCCGCTGCGGAAAGCAGCCTCGAGGAGCTGATCGACGCGACGCGCGAGTTCGGGCGCGCGAGGATCTGGAGAGGCGCCGAGCGCCGCTTTGATCTCGTTGAGAGCCTTGAGTTGGCTGAAGAGCTGCACGTCACCGAGTCCGCTCGCCCCCGTGAGGACTTGCCGCACGCGATCGATCTCTGCTGCAAGGGCTTCGATTCCCACACCCGCGGCGCCAACACGCCGAGCGTTGGGGTGATCGCGATAGTGAGCCTCGAGCACAGGCGCCACGATCGCCTCCAAAATGGCGGCTTGATCTTCGTTGTTCCAAATGTGTTTGAGCACGAAAAAGTCGCTCGCGTCCGGCTGCGCGCGACCGTCGAGGAACGCGCTTGCAGCAAACAGCTTCAAGAGTTTCACGACCCGTCGATCGCTGAGCGTCACCCCCTCAGCGCGAATCTGAAAGACCAAGCCCTTGTATTGAGAGAAGAAGTCCTCCGAGAATTTCATCGTCTGCGAGAACGACCGGTGCAGCTGCGCGATCTCTGTCGCGGTCGCGAGCGCTTGGACAGGCGCATCGGTCAGACCCATCACTTCGTTCGCGAGACCCTTCTGCAAGAGATCCTGAAAGTGATAGGCGTCCAGGTTCTCGGAGCGAATCCGCAGCAAGAAGCGGTCAAAAATCGCCGTGAGCGTCTCATCGCTTGGCACTTCGTTCGATGCACCAAAGCACGACAAAATAGGGCATTTGAGCACTTGCCCGCCGCTCGTGTACCTGCGCTCGTTGAGCAAAGTGAGCAGCGCGTTCAAGATCGCCGAGTTGCTCTTGAAGACCTCGTCGAGGAAAACGATCTCGCTGTCAGGCAACATGCCTTCGGTGCGACGCACGTACTTGCCTTCGCGAAACTGCTGAATGTCGACAGGCCCGAAGATCTCGTTCGGCTCGGTGAAGCGCGTGAGCAGATACTCGAAGTACTTGGCGCTGATGAGTTTGGCGAACGTGCGAATCAGCGCGCTCTTGGCCGTACCGGGTGGTCCGATGATCACAGCGTGCTCGCCCGCGACCGTCGCGATGAGCAACAGTCGAATCACCTCGTCTTTGCCTAAAAATCGGCCTTCGAGGGTCTGTGCGATTTGCGCCAGGCGTGTCGTCAGCGGATAGGCTTGCACCTGATTGGCCATGCGCCCGCGACGTTAGCATGACGGCCCGTCCGCACCCGAGCGCGGCGTGGTCGATACCAAAAAGCGCTCGCTCAAACGGTTCGGTCGGTGCGCGAGATGCGCATCCCTCGCTGACACAACTCACGCACGCCTTGGTCTGCGATCGCAGGGAAATCGAGCCATTTGGGGAGTGGATCGACAGGAGGCGCGGGCACTGGGCTCATGGCGTCCTCCATGATGAATATCTTGCTCGCAAGCGAGGCGTCGCACGCTTCTATCTTCGTCATCAAGTCGTTCAGCGTCGACAACACGCAGTGAGACTTGGCTTGTCCAAAGACATGCACCTCGTCGTGACTCATGAGCAAAGAGAAGAGTTCTTCGTCGAAGCGACCGACCGAGCGATCTCCCAGACGAGCGACCTCTGGGGAGAGCACCGAGTAACTCTCCGTGAGCGGCTCCTGTCCTTTCTCGACGAGGACTGTCGGGGCATCGCGCGCGATCGCGTGGAAGATGGACAGCTCCATCATCGCGGGCACGAGCGCGTGCGAGAGACCGCCAAGCATGCCGTGATACGGCCAGATCGTGAGCACGTACTTGCCGCCTTCTTCGAGACGATGCACGTACTCGACGCTTTCTTTTGAAAAGCGCGTGGGGCGCCACTTGCCGCTGTCGACGTCGGCCGCCGTGATGGGCGTGAGCGGTGCTGGGTTATGGCCTCGAGAGTCGACCCACCAGGCAGGATGAAAGATCTGAAACACGCGATGGGTATCGAGCGAAAAGACCAGTGTGGTGATGCGATCGAGATTGTCGTATAAAAAAGCCAAAGCGCGCGTGTTGTCCTCGACGGCGCCGGGCACGAACAAGCTCGCGCCGGGCGTGCAAAAGGCGACTTGCACGTCGATACCAAACACGGCGATTCGCTTCTTGTCCTCGGAGGCAGGCTTGATGCTCTTGCTCTTCGCCCACATGCGCGCTTCGCTTGAAACGATTTCTGCGCGCTCCAAGTAGAGGCTCGAGACATCGTCCGGTCGGACGAAACTAGGCAACGACATCAGTGCATCCTCCTCTCACAATCGGCTTCGAGTTCGCGAGTCGCTGCGCTCGACACGACGGGCGCCTCCTCCGACAGCGCGATGAC
>JAYVXK010000585.1:0-5710 GCA_043785265.1 Myxococcales bacterium
ATTTCCGCGCCACCTTCGTCACTGTCAATCTCGCGCATGGGAAGACCGAGACTTGGATCGCTGATCGCACCGGCCACAAGTCGAGTCAGATGATTAACACTTACCGTCGGCAGGCGCGCACGTGGGCCGAGCTCGGAGTCGCGCCGCTCGCGTTGATGCATGTCGCCATCCCAGAGTTCGCGCACTCCTCTTGAGTAGTGCGGGCGGTGTCGCCGAGCAGTGAGGCTATCGCCTTGTGCCCTCCTTCATCGTCCCGGAACTGCGTCCTCGGTGTGCGAGCCGGCGTCCTCGCTAAGGCTGCCACAGCCAGAGATCTGGCTAAATCTCTGGCTGCAACTTCGCTTACGACGTAAAGCATAACGCAGCTAACTCAATGATAGTGCACGGGAAGGGACTTGAACCCTTACGCCTCTCGGCGGTGGAACCTAAAGCAGAGGTGGATGGTAGGGTCTGTGCTGATTGAGGCTGATTTCAGGGTGATTTGCGATCGGGATGAGATCGATGGAGCACGTTTGGAGTGCCTGCAGCCAGCTCTTGCAGCCAGTGTTCAAGGGATTCACCACCTCCTCTAGTGATACACTTGGTGGAGCGATTTCGGCAGAGAGCATGGTGACACTGTCAAGGGGTGAGGCCATACGCAGCGAGCGAGCCGTTCGATTGTGCAACGTAGAGGTTGCCACCCGCCACCGCGAGCCAGCCACCTGCTGGAGCATTCCAAACGGATAGGTGCGTGCTGACATCGACAGCATACACATTGACGGCGCTCGCGACGTACACCCACTGGCCTGCGATGACGGGCGGGTACGAGAGCGCGTTGTCGCCAGCAAAGGTCCACTCGTCGATCCCCGAGGTCGCGTCTGTCGCGCGCAGGTGCCCGTTGGAGATCGAATAGACGACTCCATTGGCAACCGCAGGCATACCAGCGAAGTTCGTAAAGATGCCACCTTTGGCGGTCCAGACCGGAGTGGATTGGGATGGGAGGAAGGCGTACAGGTTTGGTGGAGCGATCACGTAGATCTTGGTGCCGTCCGAAACGGGCGCCGTTTGCATGCTCCATCCCGTCCAATACCAGTCGACTGAGTAGGTCGACAAATGACTTCCTGTCAGCGGATCGTGCGCCCTCAAGTTGCCAGCGACGAATGTGTAGACCTTGTTGCCCAAGAACATCGGGCTCCACCTGTCGTCTTGCTCCAGCATGGTGTCTGCGAAGATGGGGGTGCCGCTCGATTGATCGAAGGCGACAAGCCCGCCGTATTGTCCGCCTTGCGCGTAGACGCGACCGCCGACGACCAAAGGTGCCCAGTAAAAGTCCCACTGCGCAATGAAGGACTGGTCCCATTTCACTGTCCCAGTGGTGGCGTCGAGCGAGTGCATATAGGTTCCCGGCGTGTTGTTACAGGTGGCGACATAGACATGTCCCGAGTCCACCGTGGGTTGCCCAACAGAGAACACTTTTCCGAAGTCGTGGCTCCAAAGCGTGTGTCCGTCCGTTGGCGACAGCGCCCGAAGGTAGCTCGGGGTGGTGAACGGGGACGTGTCTTCGCTTGCGTACACTCGAACGCCGTCAGTGACGATGGGTGGGAGCAGGCTCTTGCTGAGTGTTACTTCCCACAGCTTCTTGAGAGGCGGTCTACCTGTCTCGAGACTGTTGAAGCCCGAGTGCCCCCGGTCGCCACCAAGAGTCGGCCACGCGTTGGTGGTGGAGCGGCACGAACCACCGACGCACTCTTCAGTCGAAGAGCACGGCTGACCGCACCCGCCGCAGTTCACTGGATCGACGAGCACGTCGGAGCACGCGGCGCCGCAGGTGGTTTGGTTGGATGGACATGTGCAACTGCCCGCGACGCATGTTTGCGGCGAGGTACAAGAGTGGCCACACGTGCCGCAGTTGATCATGTCGGAGCGTGTGTCGACGCACGCGGAGCCACATGTGGAAAGCGGCGCACAGCGATCGGTGCACTTCCCATGAGAGCAAGACGTGGAGGCGCAGATGACACCGCACGCGCCGCAATTCGCGGGATCATCAGCCGTGTCGACGCATGAACTCCCGCAGGTTGCTAAGGCGGCGGCGCATAGGGAGGCGTCGCCCGAGGTGGGTGAGTTGTCATCAATGGTCAAGTCGCTGCGCGAGCACCCAGCGCAAACAAAAGCCAACGCGACCACGAATTTGACTGCGCTACTCACTCGTAACTTCGTCTCCAAAATGGTCACCACACTTTAGTACAACGAACCTGCTCGCCAGGTGATTCTCTGAGGACCCACATCCATCCTTGGCGGATGAGAATGCACGAACGAACACCGTTCGCGAAAGCGAGCAGACCTATTCGGTCAATAAGCGACGCCGCATCTCCGGCTCGGACAGCCATCTTATCGATCTGGGTGAGTCCGGCTTTCGTCAAGAGAGCACTCGTAGCTCCTCGACTCGTCGATATAGGTGCGCACCAAGTCGGATCGCGGAATATCTTGCCCACCTGTATTCCCTTCAGAACGCGGAACGCAATCCGCTGTAATCCGTTACCCTGGCTTCACCATTTTGATCATGTCATCGAGCACATTGCCATCCGCCGCCGACACAGCGGACTGAACTCATCCACCCTCGACTATTCGACGGAGATCCTCCTCGTTCGGAGTGCTGAGAAGTCGCATGACTAGACGAGCCAGGCGCCCAAAACAAACGCTGCTTGAGCCAACGTGGCCGTGCGCTGCATACTCAAATCGTACGCGAGCAACATCGGGCCCGCCTTCGCCAAGCATCGCATCCCGCGCGCCAGCAACGACCGCGTCAGCGTATTCGCTTGGCAACCCCCATCGTACGGTATCCAACGTGCCCGCAAGGGAATGGTGGAAGATCGGTCCCGTCGACGCGGTAACGGAAACTTCGAGCGCGATGTCGTCGGTCGTCCCACTCGACGCAACGACGGCGGCGCCGAGGAGGCCGTACTCGAATCTCCCGCCCGTGTGCGCGAGCATTTCGACCACGACCAGGCTCCTATGCTCCTTAACGCGGACACTCGGCTTTATCGACAGAACGCGCGTCGAAGACGGCTGCACCGTATGTTCTTCCGGGCTGGCGAGCCAAATCCGAGCACGCCTTTCGCGTGACAATTCGAACGCGATCATTTGATTCCCCAATACCCGCGCCATGCGTTGTTGAACCACTGCGGCATCGCCCTTATGACCTCGGGGTGGTAAATACTAAACGGCGAGGCACCGTATTTTTGCAAGGCTGCTTCGTGAGCAAGGTCATATCCGAGTCCGCGCCCACGAAACGTGCCTTCCGAAATTTCGTGCAAGTAGAAGTTCGCGTCACCGCCGGTTACGCGCTCGCCTGCACCCATTGCGGATCGCAAACGAGCCACCATTGCGTCGTTGTATGGCGCGGGATCGACGCGAGCGAGATTCTCTTCAAGGAGCTGCATGCCCTTTTCCGTGACGCGAATGCCCTGGGGCCCCGCCTTTGCGGCGACCCCATCAGCAACCATGATCGCAGGAGCTTTCGCGGCATTCCAGGCTGACCCAGACATTGCGACGGATGACGTTCCGACGCCAGCACCACTCCAGTAAGCGAACTTCACTTGCCAAGACGCGTTGGGTGCCGGCGCTGGAACCGCGTGTTCGTACATCTTCCACGTGGCATCAATCCATCGAGACGCGGCATTGTCTGACGTTCGCATTCCTGCCGGCCCTCGTTGACCAGCATCCACGTGCATGACGATGGCAGATTGCGCCCCGCGGACGATTCCGTTGCCAAGTGCATAGTTGGCCGGCGTCGCTGATCGTGCACCCAAACCGCCAAGCACCGCCTTGACGTAGTTCGGGAGTGGCGTGCTGACACTGCCACCACCTCCGCCGTGAACGCCACCGCCACACCCGCCACCGGGCGGCGCGCTATCGCTGTGGAACGTTGTCACTTGATTTCCGCCGCACCCACCACCGCCACCATTGGTAGGTCTGTCGGTCCCAGGTCCACCGCCGCTTCCCGCAGTCGAGGCCGGATCGGGGCCGGGCGGGCCATTGGGGGGGTTCTCGAGCCCGCCAATGTCGACACCCGTCGATGGATTATTCCCAACGTAGGTATAGGGGTTCCAGTCCGAGCCGAGAGCATGGATGGTCAGCGGATCGGGACTAATCCATCGACTCAACGACGGACTGTAGTAGCGCGCGCCGAAGTAGACGAGTCCAACTTCGATGTCTTCCTGATTGCCGCTCAGACGAGCTGACTCGCGGAAAGAGTTCCATCGCTCAGGTCGAAAGTCAGATTCGGTCGCGCCATACGCTTGATAGGACACCGACTCGACAAGCTCTCCTGTTTCCTTGTCGATGACGGTCGACGTCGACCCGACTTGATTCCCGACTTCGAGCAGTACATGCAGGTGCCCGCTCGTGAGCGTGGGAAGGCTTTCGTTCTTATAGATGACATGAGCGCTGCCGATATAGAGAGACTCCTTCACGTCCAACGTATTGGGGTCTTGGCGGTCGTACTCCAACGTCATGCTGTTGAAGTTGGTCGCGTCGAGACGTAGCGATGGGAAGACTTCGACCGACGTGTTGTTCTGCAGCGACGCCGAATCGATTTTGAGGGTCCTCTCACCTTGCGAGTACGCGTAGTTCAGATCGATGTTCGCTTGTGTCCCCGGAACCTGGGGGTAGACCGGATCGCCACCGGGTATCGTTGTATAATCCCAGCGCCGTGCTCGCAGGAGCATACCAACTTCATCCCAATCATAGACGAACCGCTGAGAGCACTTTCCACCTGGGTCCGAACATGCGCCCACTCGTGAAACCGCGAGATTGACGAGATTACCGGTCTCGTCGTGCGTCGGAACCATTCCCGGACTGCTACCAAGCGCTTGCGGCTTGGCTGTGCTTGGAGTGACTGTCCCCAGTGAACGGTCGAAGCGCGCATGCTGGTCGTCATCACCGACACTGATGTTGTCCATCCAGTCATACGCGAATGACTGAAACCCTAGTCGTGTCCCAAGTGCTTTGCGGGGCACCGCGCGACTTTGGCCACTACTCTCCTCCGACAAGAATGGAGAGACCTGAGGATCGACTCCAGGCGAGTAGGTGACGTTTGTTAGCTGGCGTGCGGGAGAATAGGAGAAAGTGCGATCTATGGGTCCCGCGCCTGGGGGCCACTCGGACGACGTGAGACTGCGGAGATCCTGCAAGCTTCCAAGATTGCCTGCACCATCATATGCAGCCTGAATATTCTCCAAGACCGTTTCCATCGTGGAAGGCGGACTCGCCATAGGCGGCGTATAGCTTCCTGACGCAGTCCCCCAACCCGCCGCCGCCCCGCGACTCAACTTGGTGGTCGCCAAGCGATCTCGTAGCGGATCATAGGTGAACCTTCGCTGCGTCGCTGCACGATCGCCGTATGTCAGGGTATCGACCTGGCCATTGACCAAGTAGGTCACCTTACTGACAAGGTCTCCATAACTGCTTCCCAACGAGGAGAGCGCGCCGCGACTCGAATACACGGGAAGGATATCACTACTCTGGGAAGGTCCTGCCTGAAGCAAACAAGTGCTGCCAGAACAAACGTCAGCACCAGTGCCCGCGCGTCTCACTCGGTTTGCATCGTCGTAGTCGGTGGTGCGCGTAAAAATATGGCCCGCCGCATACCGAGAGGACAGCATCCAGGAAGGCACGCCTGGTCGGGCGATCATCCGCGACTCGGAAGTCACTCGGCTGCGCGCGTCGTATC
>JAYVXK010000586.1:0-1665 GCA_043785265.1 Myxococcales bacterium
GTCGGGCTTCAAGTCGCGATGAACGATGCCGGCCGCATGTGCCGCCGCGAGCCCCTGAGCGATCTGTTTCGCGATCGAAATGATCCGCGGCACCGGTACAGGACGCGCGTCTTCCATCAGGTCCGATAGGCTTTTGCCGTCGAGATACTCCATCACGAAGTACGTCGATCCATCGGGTAGGACGCCGAAGTCGGAGATGTCGATGATGTGCGGATTGCCGATCGACGACGCGGCTTTCGCCTCTTGCAAAAAACGATCGGTCACTTCTTTGTCGCGCGCCAACTCTCCACGCAAAACTTTGATGGCGACCTTCTTGTCGATCACCTTGTGGCGGCCGCGATAAACGATGCCCATGCCGCCTTGACCGAGGATCTCGTCGACTTGGTAACGACCGTCGATCACTCTGCCGAGTAAGGGGTCTGCCGCGGCGGGCGACGGCGTCTCCGACTCGCTCTCGAGTGCGTCGCTCGACATCGTGTCGTCGAGCGCTGGGCTCGAATCGTCAGCGGCGGTGGAAAGGAATTTCGTTCTCATGATTGCGCCTCGGAGCGTTGTTTCGTCACGACAACAGCTCCCACGTTACGGACAAGTACCTCGAAGGGCCTTCGTGGCAGGCTCGATCATAGGTGGTGACTGCATAAGGTGCCTCTTTTTTTGCCATCGCTGAACCGACTGGCAGGTGCGACCTGCAGTGGGAGCGTGTGCGCGGAAGGGTTTGGGAGCCGAGCGTGCTATGCAACCAACCCCATGGGCTACCCGCTCGAGCTTGCTTTCCGCTACATGAGCTCGAAAAAGCGCGCCTTCGTTTCAGTCGGCACGTCATTCGCCATGTTCGGAGTCATGCTGGGGGTCGCGGCTCTCGCAACCGTCATGAGTGTCACGGGCGGCTTCCAACAGGAGTTCCGCGACAAGGTGCTCGGCGTCAACGCGCATGTGCTCGTCCTCAAGTATTCGATCGATTTTCACGAATACGGCGATGTGATGGACAAGGTCGAGGGCCTCGAGGCGCGAACGCCCATCCTCCCATTTTGTCCTTGGGAATTTTGCCCGCACCGCACGACGCGTGTGATCGGTGTGGCGCCGTTCATCATCAATCCAATGATGGTGACGCATGGCGATCGCACTGCGACGGGTGTGCTGCTCAAGGGCGTTGACCCCGTGCTCATGCCCAAAGTGCTCGACCTGCCCAAGCACATCTTGCCAGGCGGCAGTCTCGATGGGTTGCGCAAACCAGGCGCAAAACCAGCACAACGTCCGCGCGATCCATTTCGCGTGGCGCCCACGGCGAGTTCGTCAGCTCACACGCAAAACGTGCCGGTGCCGCAACATCAAGACCAGCAAGGCCGTGGCATCAACGACCCGCTCGATGGCGGTTTGCAGTCGCTGCTCAATGCGATCGCTGAAGACAACTTGCAGCACGATCTGCATCCGACTCCCCCTGTCAACGACACCCCAGCGGCGACCGATTTACACGGTCTTGCTGGCGATGCGCGCGATGGCGCAGACCACGAGCTGTTTGGCGCGATCACTCCCGAAGGCGGCTACAAAGCGCAGCTTCCGCAGGACGACGTGCTCCCAGCAGACATCGATCCCGATCCGTGCAGAAGCCCTGAGCAAGTGCTCAAAATGCCGGGCGTCGTGATTGGCAGGACTCTCGCCAAGCAA
>JAYVXK010000587.1:0-5696 GCA_043785265.1 Myxococcales bacterium
TCGTTCTCGAAGGTCACCCGCAGGACCTCGCCTTCGATCAGCTCGTCAGTCACGCGAACAACGTAGCCGATCCGCGATCCCATCGCCGTCCCCGTCCCCGTCGCCGCTCCCGCTCCTGTCACCGTCCCCGCTCCCCTTCCCGTCGCCGTTTCGTTCGCTAGGGATCGCGATGCGTTCGAGGCCTTCATGCTATGGAGCATTCCCCCATGTCGGAGCTTCTGACCTACGCGCTGGTCTGCTTCGGCTCGATTTTTTCGATTGTCGATCCGTTCGCGGCTGTGCCTATTTTCCTGGCTCTCGTGGGCGATCGCTCACGCGAAGAGCAACGGCGCGCTGCCATGCGTGCGGCGATCACATGCTTTGTCGTGCTCGGATCTTTCGGGACCGCCGGCACGCTCATCTTGCACTTTTTCTCCATCACCCTGCCCGCGTTCAAGATCGCTGGCGGCATCATCTTGTTCGTCGTCGGCTTCGAGATGCTTCGCGCGCACCAGTCCTCGACGCGCTCCAACAAAGAGGAGCAAGCCGAAGCGCAGGCCAAAGACGACGTCGCCGTGATCCCGCTCGGGCTGCCGTTGCTCGCGGGTCCTGGCGCGATCGCAACCGTGATGGTGCTCGGTGGCAAAGCGACGAACTTGGCTCAGCGCGGGGTGGTGCTCGCCGTCGTGCTCGTGGTTTGTGTCATCGCGGCGCTCGTTCTCGGCTCGGCGTCTTACGTCACACGAGTCCTCGGAAAAACGGGGATCAATCTCATCGGTCGCATCATGGGGCTCATCCTCGCAGCGACTGCAGTGCAGTTCATCATCGATGGCGCCCGAGAGGCGTTTCCGCATTTGTTTGTCTAGTACGACGGCACGTCTGCGGCCTGTGCCGCAGCGTGGTCAACACCAGGGGACCCAAATGGCGAGCAAAGCGGAGCTGCGGATCGGGGCGATTCAGACGAGCGTATTGGTGGGAGCCGTTTGGCGCGCGCTCGGTCTGCGGCGCGTGACAGTGAGAGTGGGCGACAAGGTCATGCCGGCGTTCGTTCGTGGACGCGGTACACCGATCGTGTTCGTCCACGGGTTTGGGGCAGACAAGGAGAGTTGGCTGACGTTCATCGGCGCGCTCGATCGCAAGCGCGCAGTCGTCGCGTTGGATCTGCCGGGTTTTGGCGCCTCTGGAGCGATCGACAGCGCCGAGGCAAGCGCGGGTCGTCAAGCAGAAGCGGTGCTCGGTGCGATGTCTCAACTCGGCATCGATCGCGCGCACCTCGTCGGCTCCTCGATGGGCGGCGGCATCTCTCAACGCATCGCGAGTGATCATCCCGAGCGAGTGTTGTCACTCACGTTGCTTGGCTCTGCAGCGAGTGTTGGTGAACCGAGCGAACTCGGTGTGGCTCTCGCGCGCGGCGAAAATCCGTTGCTGGCCAAGAGCCCAGAGGACTTCGAGCGACTCGTGCAATGGATGACCATCAAGCGCCCGTTTTTTCCGCGCGCGATGATGATGCATCAAGGCCACGTTCGCATGAGCCGCGGTCCAGTCGAAGCGACGCTGTTCGCTGGTTTCGTCAATCCGCCAGCGAATGAACGACTGCCAACTGCACTCGAGGCTCTCGCCACGCCGACACTCATCATTCACGGCGACAAGGACCCTGTCATTCATCCGTCGACCGCGCGCATCCTCGCGGAGCGCATGCCAAACGCTACGCTCGAGATGTTGACCGACATCGGTCACCTTCCGCACATCGAGAGCAAACGGCATGTCGCCCGTCTCGTCGACGCGTTCACTCGCGCCCACGATCCGCCTATTTTAGGGGCGTAGAGCAACACGCGCGAATGCTAGGATTGTCGGCTGCCATGCGCAAAGTCGTCCTCTTTCTTGCGGCCACGCTCTCGTTTACGCAGTGCTCTTCGCCAGGGTCGACGATCAACAACGGACTTCATGTCGCGTTCGACTTGCAAGCGGACCTCACGCAGCCTGATCAGTTCTTCGATTTTCCGTATCCGTCGGACATGCGGCTCACGAGCACGGGCGCGCCAGATGTGCGTGGGTTTCCGAACAATCTGAATCTCGCGATGATTGCCGGCATGCAAAGGCTGGTCGCGGAGCGCCGTGGCTTTCCGATGATGCCGGTCGGATATTTCAAGTTCGACAAGCCGATCAGTGCACGACACTTCACGGATGTTCTGCCTGCCGCCACCAACGCGCCCATCATGCTGATCGACGTCGATGCGATGTCGCAAGAGCGCGGCAAACTTTTTCCTGTCGTCGGGGAGACGCCCGGCGCAGACCGGTACGTGCCAGACAACTTGCTCGCAGTCGCGGCCCGACCGGGGTTCGTCCTTCGACCCAATCACCAATATGCATTCGTCGTGATGGCGTCGCTGGAGAGTGGAGTCGTCTCGCGGGCTCCGAAGGAGCTCATGGCATTGGACGACGCTGCGGCTCCTGCATCCGACCCCGCGCTCAAGGCGTGGAAGCTCTATCAACCTCTGTGGACGACGCTGCGTCAGCTGAGCATCGACACGACGCGAGTCATTGCCGCGACGGTCTTCACCACGGGCGATCCAGTGCAGGATACGGCTGATTTATCGGCCAAAGTAGCCGCCGCTCACACCATCACGATCAGCGCGCTCCAAGTGCGAGTTGACGGCAATCAACCTCGCAACTGCGAACTGACTGGCACGGTGACCTATCCGCAATTCCAAAAGGGCACTCCGCTTTTTGATACCGAAGGATCGTTCGAGTTTGGAGCAGATGGATTGCCAATTAGACAGCGTGACGAGGACGCGCCTATTGCCATATCGCTGCCGCAAACCGTGATGCCCATCAACGGTTATCCACTCATCGCTTATTTTCATGGGTCGGGTGGCAAGAGCACGGCGGTGTTGGACGCAGGCAAGCTCCAGTCAGCGGTCGACGAGGTGGGCATTCCGCATCAAGGTCCCGCGTACGTGATGGCGCCTCACGGATTTGCGATGGCTGGGAGTGCGCTGCCGGTGAACCCCGAACGCGTGAAGGGCGCTCCCGAGTTGGCGTATTTGAATTTCAACAATCTGGCGTCTTTTAGGGACACTTTTCGACAAGGCGTGATCGAGCAGCGAATGTTCATCGACGCGCTCTCGAAGGTGACGATCGATCCATTGGTCGTCAAAACGTGCCCAGGCGTGTCGCTGCCAGTTGGCGTGACCAGCTACAAGTTCGACCTCACACACCTCGCGGCTCAGGGGCAGTCGATGGGCGGCATGTACACCAACCTGCTGAGCGCGGTTGATCCGCGCATCAAAGCGGCGGTGCCTACCGGCGCGGGTGGATATTGGAGTTACATGGTGCTCACGACCAAAGTGATTGATGGATCTGCTGGCAAAATCGGTTTGCTCATCGGAACGACACAACCACTTACGTTCTTGCACCCGACTCTGCATTTGCTCGAGACCGCATGGGAGGCCGCAGAGCCATTCGTCTACATGCCGCGCATCGCGCGTCGCCCGTTGCAGGGTCACCCCGTGCGCTCGATCTACGAGCCAGCGGGCAGAGATGACCCTTATTTCTCGACCGAAATCTACGACGCCGCGGCACTCGCCTATGGGCACAAAGAAGGCGGCGACGCCGTGTGGCCCCAAATGCAGACCGCTCTCAAGTTGGATGGCAGAGATGGTTTGCTGCCTTATCCCATTACGCAAGACCTGCAGTCGGAGTCAGGTACTTCGTATACGGGAGCGATATTTCAATATGCGGGGGACGGCGTCGCAGACGCGCACGCGATCTATCGGCAGCTCGACCAAGTCAAATATCAGTACGGCTGTTTCCACGAAACCTTCATGAAAAAAGGCATCGCGACCGTCCCTGCCCCCGCCCCCCTGGGCACGCCGTGTCCCGGCCTTTGAGCTAATCGGTTATCAACTTCGTTATCGACAGCTCACCGCATTGGCGGCTTGCGCTGGCCCAGGCATGCAGTTCAAACCGGCGAAGGCGCACGTGACTGCGTTTTCGCTGCCGCAATAGGGATCGACGTTTCCGCTGCGCGGAGGCGTGGCCGCGACATATCCAGAACCCACACACGAGACACTCACGGATTGGCAATTGGCTTTGGGTGGTCCACCCGATTCGCTCTCCACGCCGTTGCAGTCGTAGTCGAACGACACCAAACTCGATCCGCTCACTGTGTATCCGACGCCAAAATAGGCGGTTTGCCCGGGGTTGACGACTGCGTTGCCGTCGTCGCAATCACCACTCTTCGTGATCCAATTGGCAGCTGGAGGAGCGCACGCCGACATCTTCGTCGTGCCGCCGTACCCATCGTGGTCGCCATCGAGGTAGTAGAGAACGCCGCCATTGCACGCAGCCGTGTCACCGGACTGCACATCGGACAACGCATCTGCACTCGCAGCCTCTCCACCGTCCACGTCGCGCGGAAGCTGCGTGGTGACATCGCCCACACAACCAGCAAGCACCAGCAACCCAAGCGCAGCGCGGATCATGAAGGTCGTCACTACAAGATCCGTTCCCCCACCAACCCTCCTAAAGACGCCACCATCCACACTCGACCCAAGGTCGTTTCGCCACAACGTGACTCTTTTGCGTCCCGAATGCGTCCAGCTCGGATCGCTCGGATCAGCTAAAAGGGCGCTGGTTTTCGTCGAGACCAAGCGAATCCTAGGAGGGATGAGGAGCCGTACTTCCGTACGGTGACGATTCCCGACAACGGAGTCGCGCCGGTATCGGCGAAAAACAGCGCCCTTTTTTAGGCGGTGCGGCGGCGGGTGGTTGTGCGCTGTTGTGCGGGGCGCGACGAGGCGAGTCGATCGAGGGTGGTGTCGAGCGCTTCTGCGATTCGTGAAGCCACGAACAACGAGGCGCCGAGCTCGCCGCGCTCCAAACGTGCGACGTAGTTCGTGGAGAGGCCTGCTGCGGTCGCGAGGTCCGCCTGCGTCCAGCCACGTTGCTGGCGGAGCGCGCGGATGTGATCGCCGACGACCGTAGCGAAGTCGTCGTTCGTCTCGACGATGACCTCGCCCTTCATTCGCCGCCCAGTTCGCTCGACCATGTACAATGAATATAGCAGATGGAAATCGATGTAGGGCTACTCGTCGCAAATCGCTATGAGCTGCGCCGATTGCTGGGCGCGGGCGCGATGGGCCAGGTTTGGGCGGCGCGGCATGTGTCGCTCGAACAGATCGTAGCGATCAAATTGATGATTGCGCCGCGCGAGGACGACTTCGAAGACGCGGCCACCACGCAACGCCGCTTTCAAATCGAGGCGCAGGTCGCGGCGGAGCTGTCGCGCAAGAGCAAGCACATCGTTCGCGTGACCGATCACGGCGTGGAAGACGGCACGGCGTACATCGTGATGGAGCTGCTCGAGGGCAAATCGCTTGATCGGGCAATCGACGAGACAGGCCGACTCGAGCCGGGAGTCGTCACTGCGATCGTTTCGCAGATCTCGAAAGGCTTGGAGGTCGCCCACGCAGAAGGTGTGATTCATCGCGATCTCAAGCCTGCGAATGTGTTTCTGACTCGCGACGAAGAAGGGACATTGGTCGTCAAAATCCTCGACTTTGGGATCGCGCGACTGGTCAAACCTGCCGCGGCGCCCGAGCGTGAATCGAAGGCGCCGACGAGACTCACCGAACGCGGGATGGTGCTCGGCAGCGCCGACTACATGAGTCCGGAGCAAACGCTCGCGCAGCACGTCGACACGCGCACGGACGTTT
>JAYVXK010000588.1:0-5688 GCA_043785265.1 Myxococcales bacterium
CCTCGGCTCCTGCACGCAGCGCTTCGGGAAAAGTCGGAGCGCCCGCAGGAACGATCATGAACTCTTGAATCTCGAGTCCGTTGTCTGCGTGTTGTCCGCCATTGAGAATGTTCATCAGTGGCGTGGGCAGCACGCGCGCTTGTGCGCCGCCGAGATAGCGCCACAACGGCATGCTGATGACGTCTGCTGCTGCGCGCGCGACTGCCATCGACACACCAAGGATGGCGTTCGCCCCGAGCTTGCCCTTGTTGGGCGTGCCGTCCGCGGCGATGAGGATGCGATCGATCTCTGCCTGGTCGAGCGCGTCGACACCGATGATCGCCGGGCCGAGCGATTGATTCACATTGGCGACCGCTTTGAGAACGCCCTTGCCGACATAACGCTTCTTGTCGCCGTCGCGCAGTTCGATCGCCTCGTGTTCGCCTGTCGACGCGCCGCTCGGAACCGCCGCACGACCGCTACCGTTTTCGGTTTGTACTTCGACTTCGACTGTGGGATTGCCACGCGAGTCGAGGATTTCGCGGGCAAAGACGGCGCTGATTTCGCTCATGAGAAGCTCCCTTTAGAAAGGCGGAAGTAGCATGCCGGCGTCTGGAGTGAACAGTTCGTCCCAAAACGCGCGAACGTCCTCCATCGACGAGAGTCTGCGCGCAGGAGGCAGCGCCGCGAGGAGTGCTTTTCCATAGCCTTTGGTGGTCGCCCGTCGATCGAGCAGCGCGACGATTCCTGCGTCGGTGCGCGTGCGAATCAATCGACCAAATCCTTGCTTGAGTGTGATGGCTGCGGTCGGAATCGAGTACTTCGCAAACGAACTCTGACCGACGCGGTCGAGCGCCTCGCACCGCGCCATCACGACAGGATCGGACGGAACTGCGAAAGGGATTTTGTCGAGGATGACCATGCGCAGGGCTTCGCCTGGGACGTCCACGCCTTCCCACAAACTCATCGTCGCGACGAGCACACCATGTCGGGCTGCGCGAAACCGTGCGAGCAACTTGTGCTTCGCCTCAGAGCCTTGCACAAACAGCGGAAAGCCCATATTTTCAGCCTGCAAACGCGAGTAGAAAGTGTCTTTGGCGCGATTGGATGTGCAGAGGACGAGAGCGCCTCCACCCGACACCCGCAACAGTTCGACGATGCGCTCCGTCGCTGCAACGTCAAAGGCGGGATCACCCGGCTCGGGCAGATCGTGCGCAACATAAAGACCCGCGCGTGAGGCAAAGTCGAAGGGAGACGGAACGACGAGTTCGACTGCGTCGAGAGGCGCACCCAGTCGATCGCGAAAGAACTCGAGAGGCCGCGACGCGCGCGATGGGGCGCCCTCTTTGGGAGATTTGGACGATGGCTTCGATGCGGGAGAGTCTGACTCGGCTCTCGTAGCGAGTGTCGCACTGGTGCAAATCACGGCTGGAATGCGGGCAAATAGCGTCTCTCGAAACACCGGCGCCACGTCGATCGCACTCGCGCCAATCGCAGCGCTCCGGTCTCGCACGTCGATCCACGCGATGCTCGGCGGGCGACGCTCTGTGTCCTCTGGATCGTAGCGCGTCAGTCCAGCAACGAACGCGAGGTCTGCTCTTGCCTCGTCTGCGCGTCGTCCGATTTGTCGTGCGCTCTCGTCTGCTTGTGCGCCACCTGCAGCTGCGAGTGTTGCGAGAGCAGAGTCGAGCGCACCGGCTGCGTCAGACACCCGGGAGAGATCTTCTTTCGACAACACTCTTCGTGTGCCTGGTTTTTCGCCACGAGCGAGCGCTCCGAAGAATCGCGTCTCGCTCACGACCAACACTTCGAGCACGGCTTCGAGACCTCTACCGACCGCCGCGCGAATGCCGAGCGATCGACGCGCGTCGCGCGCAAGACTCGTCACGCGTGAAGACGAAAAGCGCGTGCCGAAAAAGTCGCTCGCGATGTCTTCGAGCTTGTGTGCCTCATCGAAAATGGCTGCATCGTGCGGCGGAATCACACTGGCAAACTCTCCACCCTGGCCTCGTTTGAGCGCCAGGTCTGCGCAATAGAGGTGATGATTGACGATGACGATGTTGGCGCGCTCGGCCTCTTGCTTCATGCGGGTAACGAAGCACGCGTCGTAATGAGTGCACGGGGCGCCGATGCGCGTGTCGGATCCCGACTGCACGCCGAGCCAGAGCGGAGCGTTCTCGGGCAAGTCGCTGAGCTCAGCACGGTCACCACTTTCGGTGTCGAGGAGCCATCGTTCGATTTTCGCGAGCGCCACACCGGCCTCGCCGCTCGCGCGGAGTTCTTCGTATCGACGCCTGCACAAGTAGTTCGATAAGCCCTTCATCAGCGCGCACGTAAAAGTCACGCCGTGCGCGCCAAGCACCTCTCGCAACAGAGGCAGGTCTTTTTCGAAAATTTGATCTTGCAGCGTGCGGGTAGCTGTCGAGATGACCACCTTTTTCCCCGACAAAACAGCCGGAACGAGATACGCGAGCGTCTTACCCGTTCCCGTTCCTGCTTCTACGAAGAGGGCGTTCTCGTGGTCGAGTGCCCGTTCGACAGCCTCGGCCATCGCGAGCTGACCCTCGCGCAACTCGTAACCCGTCAACGCGTGCTCGAGCGGCGATCCGGGTCCAAGCACTTCGCGCGCGGTGGGTCGAGGCATGGGTGTGTCGGTCCGTAGTCTCAGTCGTGGCGACGGTGAGGCGTGTACCACGTCGAGTCGAACGACGATCAAGATTGGGCCCGTCGTGACTGGGTTTGATACGCTCTACGGGTGACCTCTCCTCCGTCCAGCAAGCGCGCACCGCGCCCGGCGACATCACCGCCTCGCAGGAAGGACCGCGCGTCGGTGGAGCTGCAACTGGCGATCGGCAAACGCGGGGTGGGTGTGGAGCTGGCGAAACCCGCTGAATTTGGCTGTCTTGTGATCACCGAGCTTGGAGCAAGTTTGCCTCTCGCGAAGTTTCCAGTGGACGTCAGCGGTGGCGTGCGGAGATTTCGTCACACCCGTGGTGTGCTCGAACGACTCACCCTCGAGTTGCCGCAAGCGAAACTCTCTCAATGGCTCGCGCCACGGGTACGTGAGCTCCTCGGAGACGCGACACCGACTGTGTTCGTCGGCACGCGACGCGCGGGAGTGACCATCGGGCTGTTCGACGACGCAACCGGTCGTGCTCTTGCGTTCGAGGCGTGGGCAATGGCGATCGACGACGACCTCATCGTCTCCATCGCAAACGCGCGCGGGTTGTCGCTACCGCAACCAGCATCCGCTCTGGCCACACGCGTTCTCGCAGCCGCCTTCGGAAATGCCGCAGAACGCAGGGGTTCGTCGTTCATCGTGTCCAAAGTATCTGCGCGCATCGCACGCGAGGTCTTGCCAGAGGCAGGCGCGCGCGCTCCAGACGGAGCCGAGATGCGGGTCGCCTCTCTGGTGGGCGCGGGTGACGTATGCATCATGCACGTATCGCGATTGGCCTCTCCCGCTGAAGCGAGCGCCGAAGCCGTGCGCGCACGCGAAGCATGCGAACTACTCAAAGACGCTGATGACGCTCTTTTCTCGGGCGATCTCGATCGCGGGCGCGCGCTCGCCGTGTGGGCGTTGGAGCGGGCGCCGCGTCATCCCGAAGTTTGTCGACGCATCGCAGACATCGATCGCGTCGTGGGTGGTCGCGCAGAGGCGGCTCTTGGCACTCTCGCGGACGCAGAGTCGCACGGACATTCAGGCTTCTTGGTAGGCGAACTCGCGGCAGAATCTCTCGAAGCCTCACGCGCGATCGCATCTCTGTCGGAGGCGGCTGATGCAGAGGTTGCGATTCACCTCGCGGCGCTGGGTCTCGCCCGCGCTGCGGAGCTCGTCGTCGAGCATCACGACGCGTTGTCGCTGCTGGACCGAGCCATCGCTCGAGCGCCGTCGTCGTCTCGTCTTCGCTTTGCGCGATTGAGTCGGCGGCTCGCAGCAGGCCGCACCAAAGAGGCGCTCGCCGATGCCGAGGAGCTCGAAGCACTGGCCAAGGGCGCGCGCGGCAAACACGACGTTTGGCGGACGGTAGGCGCAAAGTGGCATGAAGCAGGCCTCGCGCGCGAAGCCGGACCTTTGTTCGAGCGGGCCCTCCGTTACTTGCCTGACGATGTCGACGCGTGCGCGGGCCTCGGAGCCACGCTCATCGTACAAGGCAAGGTCGCGCGCGGAGTCGCCCTGCTCTCTCGCGCAATCGCCACGAGTGAGCAAGATCCACGATCGACGATGACCTCGCGCTGGGTTTTGTCACTCGCGCGCGCGCTGGCAGAACACCTCGAAGACAAGCCCGCAGCGATCGCTCGCGCCCGATCGATTGGCGGCGACGAACCCGAGGCCATGGTCGCTCGTGGCCTCGAAGGTCGCTGGCGCGCAGCTCTCGGAGACCTCGCAGGCGCGCAGGTCGCTTATGCAACACTTCGCGAACTGGCAGCGACGCGCATCGAGGGCGATCCGACGGCGCGCGGCGATGACGTCAAGCTTCTACTCGTCGAAGCCGCAGGGTTCGAGCGCGACACGCGCAACGATCTCGTCTCCGCGCAGGCACACCTCGCGACAGCGCTGCGGTTGCGACCGCGCGACAGAGATCTAGAGCTCTCTTATCGCGACATCTGTGCGGCACTGGCTCCGATGCCACCTTCCGTGGTCAGCGAAGGCTATGTCACCGTGCCGCCCCCAGAGATGGACGACGAACGACGCGCAGAAGATCTCATCATGGCGTTGCGCGCGCGACCCGATGACGACACGCTCGTGGACGAACTGGCCGACGTGTTGTGGCGTCTCGGTAGGAGCCACGAATTGCTCGCGCTCTTGTATGCGCGAGTCGAAGAAGCAACTGGCGCGCGACGCGAGCGCCTCTTGCCAACACAAATCGCAGTGCTCGCGCGTTTGGAAAAAGCCGCACGCGAACGAGGACACGACAACGAAGCACAACTCTTCCGCGACGCCCTCTCGGCACTCGGCGGCGTGATTTCGCCATAAAAAGCAAGGCGGACCCGAAGGCTAGAAGGGTGCTGGTTTTCGTCGAGAGCAAGCGAATCCTAGGAGCGGATGAGGAGACGTACTTCTGTACGTTGACGATTCCCGACGACGGAGTCGCGCCGCTATCGGCGAAAAACAGCGCCCTTCTAGGTGGCTTTGAGGGCGGCGCGGACGTCTGCAAGGGCGTCGTCTACTGCGGACTCTGTGAGTCCGGATGCGACTGCGATTTTTTTGAGGATGGCGCTCTCGACGGGGCTCACGTCATCGCTCGTCATCGCGAGGAGCGCGGCGATGCGCAACATCTCGATCGCGTGGTCTTTGCGCTTGCCTGCTTGCGCGCCGATCACTGCAATGCGTTTGTCGACGCCGTCTTCCGTGAGTTGATCGGCGAGGTCTGCGACCAAGTCGCGAACTTGAGTCTCGCCGACGATGCCGCCGCACGCCTCGACCACGACGTGTTCGAAGGTGCGTCGCTCGGCCTCGTCGATGACACCGTCGGCAGAAGCGACCAAGTACGAGGCTTCGACGATGCACTCGAAGAGCGCGACCGCGTTTGGATCGAAACCAGTTGGTACCGTCGCGTCGTCATTTGGGCGAGCGCTGTACGACGCCGCTGCCAGGGCGAGGATGCTGACTTTCGCGTCTCCTGGATGCGAGCTGCGTGTCGACCGCGCGACCTTCCCGAGCAGCGTGATCTTCTTGTCGTCTTGCTCCATGGTGGCCCTTGTCCG
>JAYVXK010000589.1:0-5687 GCA_043785265.1 Myxococcales bacterium
CAGTCCGGAGCAAGGCGGCACCTTCGACATCGAGAAGCTTCGCTACCACCACGTCGTGCTGATGACTGACGCAGACGTCGACGGCAGTCACATTCGCACGCTCCTGCTCACGTTCTTTTATCGGCAGATGCCGGAGATCATCGACAAGGGTTATCTCTACATCGCGCAGCCGCCGCTCTACCGCGTGAACAAGGGCAAAAAATCTCTCTACATGAAGGACCAAGCCGCGCTCGATCGCTTCTTCTTGGAGCAGGGCGTCGAGGGTCTGTCCGTGCGCGCGTCGAAGGGCCCAACCCTCTCGGGAGAGCCGCTTTTGCGCCTCGCCGAGCGTCTGCGAATGTTTCGGCGAGCGCTCGCCAAGATCTCGCGCAAGGGCGATCCGAACTTCATCGAGGCCGCGCTGCGACCCGGCGGTCTCGGCAAGAACGAGTTGCGTGAGCGCAAGAAGGTCGAGACAGCTGTCGCGCTGATTCGCGCGCACCTCGAGAAGAAGAACCCAGACATTCTCCCGCTCGGAATCGAAGTTGGTTGGGAGGTCGAACACGGCGCTGCAACGATCGCGCTCTCTCCGCGACCCGGATCGAACGCGCGCCCAACGACGATCGACTGGGCGTTGGTCGACTCCGCTGAATACGAAGAGCTGTATTCGATCGAACAAGATGTGCGCTCGATCGGTCCCGCGCCGTACTTCGCAAAGATCGTCAAGACCAGCGAAGACGAAGGCAAAGAGGTCACACTCGAGGACGCGGACGCGCTTTGGGAATACCTGGAGTCTCGCGGCCGCAAGGGTTGGAACATCCAACGCTACAAGGGTCTCGGAGAGATGAACCCCGAGCAACTCTGGGAGACGACGCTCGATCCAAACGCTCGCGTGATGATGCAAGTCCGCTTGGACGACGTGGTGCAGACCGATCAGATCTTCAGCATCTTGATGGGCGACCAGGTGGAGCCGCGTCGCCAATTCATCGAGGACAACGCGCTCAACGTGAAAAACCTCGATATTTAGCGGCTAAAATCGCAGCTAGACCGAGTGCACCCTGAGCCGTAGCCTTGAGGCATGCGGCGAGCCTTCGTGGCGTGCGCGTTGTGTTGTGCGTGCGGAGGGGTCGCGACGAGTTCCGTCGACGACGCGGGTGACGACACAGACTTTACTCCGCTCCACGACAGCGGACCGACGGCACTCCGAGACGCTGGGGTGGGGCGCGTGACGCCGCACGAAAATGTGATTGTCGCCGCGCCCGAGGTGCTCGTCGTCTACATCGGCAAGCAGGGAGTCGACTCGGCCCCACCACAAGATGGCTTCATCGATTGGGTCTTGGGCTCGAAATACTGGGGTCTACTGGAGCAATATGGCGTCGGCTCGGGCAAGCGCGTAGCGAGCATTCAAGTCGCTCGCGAGAGCCTTGTCCCCAATTCGGATCTCGACGCGAACGGACTCACCTCTGCGACCACCCTCGAGAGCCGCGTGTTCGCCTGGATTGCTGATACGGGCTCACATGGGGCGAACACGTTTGTGTTCTTCTTGCCCGACGGCGTGGACGTCAAGCTCGCGATACGCGGAAACTACACGTATCGCACCTGCATCGACGCCTATGGCTATCACGCGTTCGACGGGCGCGAGCCCTACGTGATCATGCCGCCATGTCCCAAGGGTCGCGAGACCGACGCCATCTCGCACGAGCTGGCCGAGCTCGCGACGAACCCCAAAACGTTTCATGGCTGGTTCTCCAATGACGATCTTCCCAAAGGCGGCGGAGAGATTGGCGACCTCTGCATGAGTCGCGTCACACAGGTCGAGGGGTGGTCCGTGGCGCAACTTTGGTCCAACCGCGACCAGCAGTGCATGCCCTGAACGGTGGGGTGCGCATGACCACGCGTGGATCTCCCACGCATGGCAATCAGACACAGCTGTCGTGTCCCCGGACAGAGCGGCCACAGTCCACAGTCAGGCGAGACACTCTGTCGCGGTCGAGCCGGTGCGAGAAGTGGCCAAAAATAGGGTCAAATCTTCCTTTGGAGAGGAGTGTCCGAAGAAGACAACACAGCGCGCCCGTTGGCACGTTGCTAGCAGGGTGGATGGCGTGGCCTCTCGCAAGCGAACTCAAACGGCAGGTGCCGGCTCATGGATGAGCCTGCTCGCGTCGACATCGCTAGGGCTCGAGTCTGCCAACACGGTTCACGCAGAAGTTCGCGCAGACCGCGGGCTCGTCGACGCAAATTATCGCTTGGTCGTGCAAACCTATCACGCAAACAACGACACGCTGACCGCGCAATCGCGTCCAGTGAGCAGCGTTCAACGAGCGGTCACCGCGCAAGAGCTGCGCGAGGGCGTGCAAGTGCGACTGTTGGAGCTCGGTTCGCGTTCATCGCAGCCGCTGGTCGTTGCCTGGATCGAAGCTAGCGGACCCGACTTGGAGTTCGACGGTCGCATGGCGCGTCCTCGCCCAGGCAGCATCGTCGGCAGTGCCCGCGGCAACGACGACGTGCACATTCGTCTGACCAAACGCGCCGCTTGATCCGTCGCTGAATTCGCTTCGCGTTCGGATGGCAGGTTCAAGCGCTGCGAACGAGCGAGTTCGTCAAGGTAGCGTCGCAAGCGAAGTTGTCGTGGTCGGCTCCTGCCGGGTTCTCGCCTTGAGTTTTTGGAGGCGCTCCTCGAACGCGCGCGACACGTCCGGCGTCAAAGGCTCGCCGCCAAAACGAACACCGAGATACACATACGTGAGCGCGAGCACTTCGTCCGACAATGGGTGATGAATGCCTCGCAATGCGAGTGCCCATCCGAGCGGTGGAGTCGAAGCAGGTCGAGACACCCCGCGAGTCGCAAGGAGCGATTCGAGACTCCGATAGAGAGCGGTGATCGCCAACTGCGATTTGTCGACGCGCGTGAGAGACAACTGCTCGCCCGTCGGTTTCTGCTTGCGGCGGCGGCGTTGCCACAACACGTAAGCGACCACGATGAGGACCAGCAACGCGCCCGCAACCACGGGGCCGCGAGTGATCTTGCCGAGCCACCCTGTATTGATGCCGGCGTTCGCACGAGCGCGTTCGTATGCGTTGTTCACCCCCTCGAAGAGGCGCATTTGCTGGGAGAAATCGTATCCGACAACATACGAGTTCCAGCGTTGCGACAGGGCGTCGACTGCGTCACGCAAATAGACCAGCGTTCCTGTCGTGTCCTCGAGAGGTTGTGCTCCTGCAGGTGGAGTTGGATCGAAAGTGCGCCACGCGGAAACACCACCGTCGTCGACATACGCTTCGACCCACGAGTGCGCGTCGCCTTGCCGCACGGCGTAATAGTGGCCAAAGCGGTTGTAAGTTCCACCCACGAACCCCGTGACGTTGCGCGACGGAATGCCGATTTCGCGCAACATCATCGCCATCGCAGTGGAAAAGAATTCGCAATGACCGCGCTTCGACTCGAACAAGAAGTGATCGACCGGCTGCGGTTTTCCGCCTGAGGGCGAGGTGATGTCGTAGGTGAAGTCTTTGCGCAAGTGATCTTCGATCGCGCGCGCCTTTCCGCCTGCAGTGGCTTCGCCGTCTGCCCATTCGTGAGCAAGCGCGGCGATGCGCATGGGCAGTGAGCTTGGCACTGTGAGGTAGCGTGGCCGATCGTCAGCGGAGAGTGGTTCGGTGGTCACCTCGCCTGCGGGCGCTTGGAACACGTCATAGCGAAGCCCGCGCGAATCACCGCCGACATAGCGAAACTCCCCCTCGGGACCGTGCTGCACAGTGAGCGGATCGGTCAGCGAGCGATTGGGGATCTTCAGTTGAATGGAGGCTGCATTGGGCGGCAAAAACAAAACTGGCGGATCAATCGCTTCAAGGTCGAACGTGACCCGCGTGTCGCCTGGCGCTGGTGCGCGCGAGATCAAGAAGCCGTCCGGAAGACCGAGCGCGCGATCTGCGAGGTGCCGATCATTTTGTGTCCGCGACCACGCGCGCCCGTCATAGGAGTCGAACGCTGTGCCACGCAAACGCATGATCAGGCGCGGCGGCGGCGGCTGCGCGGTGTCGAGTTCGAAGCGCACAGCAATGGCTGGGTCGGACCTCAACGTCCCAACCTCCCCCAGATCGACGTGGTCCGAAAACCCGACGATTCTGTTGCCGTGTCCATGCTGCAAGAGCAAGAGCGAAAGGCCGACACGGGGAAAGAGGACGAACAAGAGCGCCGTGAAAATGAAGATCGGAATCGCCATCAAGCAGGTCGATGCGAGAAAGCCGCGACCCACCACGCGCCGACTCCGCAAGATGCGCGGCACGTCCACGGGCAAGCCCGTTCGATCGCGCGCGCCCTGCCGATAATTGCCCTCGACCTCGCGACGGAGATGACTGAGCACGAGCGCTCCGGGCGCGACGATCAGAAATCCAAGGAAACACAGCCCATAAGAGAGGTTTCCGCCCAGCACCGTGCCCGCGACGAAGTGCATCAACGCGAGCAGGATGATCTGCTGATCGTGAGCCGCACCGCGCCGCGTAGCCACGCGAACGACCTGACCGAGCGCCGCAAACTCGATGGTGACGTCCACCACGGACTCACCAGCAGCGAGGCGTCCACCTTGCACCAAGAAGAGAACGATGGCTGCAGCGGTTGTGCCGTGACGCATCGCAGGGCGCCCCTGCCAAGACTCGGGGACCGCGAGCGCCAGGATGGTGCCGATGATGAGGACCCCGTTCGTCCATGGGCCAAGCATGGCGGTGCTCACGATCGCGAGGATCCCCAGGACCGCGAGCGCGTCCGTCATGATGCGATGTACGAGACCAAATCTCACGAGCGATGACTCCGACGTGATTTCAGGCGACGGCCTTGGGAGAAGCTTTCTCTGGGGTCGAAGCGTCTGGCTTGGGCGTCGCCGATACCAGAGCCAAGAAGCGAAGCATGGGATCTGCCCCTGCGGACCGATCACTCCGCACAATCGTGGCAGCAGTAGTCCGAAGAACGACAGAATCGCCGCGTTTCAAATGCGCTACCGCCCGCGAAGCAATGTCACGAATGCGGCGCTCGAAGTGCGTGTCCCACTCCTCGGTTCCCGTCGCGGGTTTTTGCACGTCGAGGGTGAGTGTCACGTCTGGGCGCGCTTCGCGTGCGCGTTCGCGTCCCACGAGCTGGCCGATCGACGCGGTCTTTCGCCAATGCACGTCGCGCGGATCCTCTCCCGGACGCAGCAACTTCACCCCCAAGAACTCTTCGCCTCCACCGCGCCCCATGGACCCCGCATAGCCCTGCTGCTTGCCATTTGCCGCGATCGGCAGACGCAGCGGGTCGACCGCGGGATAGATGATGAGCTCGCCTTCGCTGGGCACCTCGCGCGATTTTTCGAAAAGCCCAAACGGAAAGCGCGTCGCAATGCGAAAGCCCACGTGTAGGTCTCTGCCTCGACGCGCTGGGGTGCGACGATAGGCCGCGATCTGGGCGGACTTTGGACTGATCTTCAGAAAGAAACAGCGTTTGTCGGCAGGTTGTCCGCTGCGAAGATCTTCGACCTCTATCGCATAAGAAGGAACGCGAGACTTATGATTGAAGACCTCAATCTCGACCAGATGCGATCGGCCGACCTGCGCGCGGAGCGGCAAACGACGCACCACAGTGAGATCGCGCAAAGACATCTCGCTCATGACGCCGCTCACGACGATGAGCGCGAGCAAGAGACCGAGCAGCAAGTACAGGAGGTTGTTGGCGGTGT
>JAYVXK010000590.1:0-1660 GCA_043785265.1 Myxococcales bacterium
CGGCGACACGCACGTCCTCGGCGTGGTGCGCATAGGCATCGGCTTGCTCCTGTTTTTTCGCGGCCTGGTCGCTGCCCGTGAGCTGACGACGATCGGATACTTCGGCGATTTTTTTTACATGCCGATGATCGACGAGTCTCTGGTGGCGTCGCGCAGTGTCTACACGCTCTTGTTGATCGCGTTCGTGCTGCTCTCGGTGCTGGTCACCGCAGGCCACTACGCGCGTCCTGCGCTCTTTGTCGCGGCCACGCTCGGCGTCTACTTTCTGCTTTGCGATCGTCTGCAGTTTCATCACAACCGCTACGCGCTCTTTTGCTACGCGTGGCTGTTGTCTTTTTCGCCTTGCGATCGCAGCGTCTCGATCTCGCCACCCATCGGACAACCCTCAGGGCCTTTGTGGGCCGTCAGGCTCGCTCAACTGCAATGCTCGATCATCTATCTGGCATCAGGTGGCGCAAAATTGCTGGATCCGGACTGGCGCAGTGGTCAGGTCATTTTTGATCGCTTCGCGCGGCACGGGTACATCGCGCTCGAAAAGGGCATCCCTCAACGCGTCGTCGACGTGTTCTCGCGAGCCGAGGCGACGAGCGTGCTGGCCAAGCTCGCGATCGCGACGGAGCTGTTTTTGGCGTTCGGTCTGTGGCACCCACGCACGCGCATCTTCGCGCTCTGGTGGGGGACCTGTTTTCATCTCGTGATCGAGGGCTCCGCGAACGTCGAGGGGTTCACCTGGCTCACGCTCTTGATCTATGGATTGTTCGTCACGCACGATACTCGCGCGCGCAGGCTCTATTACGACTCGTCGCGAGTGCTCGGCCGCCTGTACGCAACTCTCATTGGGTCTCTCGATTGGCTGGCTCGTTTCGAACTCAAGGCGTGGGAACCTGATCGCGTGGTTGGCGGTCACCACATCGTCATCGTGCGACGCGACGGATCTCGCGCCACCGGTCTGCGCGCGCTCGCCATGGCCGCCCGTTGTTGCCCTGTCTTGTTTCCATTGTGGGTGCCATTGGCCCTCCTCGCGAGTTTCACCAAAGGGCCTGACTTGAGTCTTCGCGAATGAGACGATTACCGCTGTTTTTAGCCGCGTTCACGCTTGCGCTCGTCACGGCTCGAGCCCAAGCCGACGACGCGCCGCAGACCAAGTCGTTTGGCTATTCGCATTATGAATCAGAGACGCTCAAGCTGGTGGTCGATCGTCTCGGCGTGCAAGTCGACCCCGCACCAAATGGAAAAACCATCGAAGCCATCGGCTCGAGTCGACTCGAAGTATTCGAGAAACGAGATTTCCTGCCGACGTTCGTGATCAACGCGGTGAATTTTTTTCACGCGACGAGCAAGGCACCCATCATCGAACGCGAGGTACTTCAGGCCGTCGGCGAGCAGTACGATCCGATCGCCATCGACGAGACAGCGCGCAACCTTCGATCGCTCCCTCAACTCTCACTCGTGCTCATCGTACCTTTGCGCGGGAGCAAGCCAGACACGGTGCGCGTGCTCGTCATCACCAAAGACGTGTGGAGTCTCCGACTCGCGTGGGACATCGCGCTAACGAGCGGCGGCCTGGAGCGACTGATCTTGCAACCCGCAGAAACGAATCTCGCGGGCATTCATCACACGCTAGGCGCCACGTTCGTCTACGAGCCACTCTCGACATCGC
>JAYVXK010000591.1:0-5684 GCA_043785265.1 Myxococcales bacterium
GACCCGAAGTAGCTCCCCATCGTGCCCGCGACGATGACGCCACCCATGTTGAGTTGGCCTTGCGCGGCGAGGTATGCCGCAGGAGGCATCACGATCTCACTAGGAACAGGGACGATCGAACTCTCGAGCGCCATCAAGAGGAACACGCCGAGGTATCCCCAGTTTTCGACCCACGAGAACCAGACCTGCAACAGATGATGCATGCGGCGCTGAATATCCCCGATGCGCGTCGCGGTCTACTACTCGGTGTCCTTCTTCAGGTCCTCGACCTCTTTGGTCAGGTCCACTTCGGGCTTGGTCGGGTCTTCGGAGCCGGGCTTCTTGGCAGCCTCGACTGCTTTGCGAAGGTCAACCGCGGGCAGTGTGGGGTCTTCGCCCAGTCTCCTGAGTTCCGCGAGTTCTTTCCGTAGATCGAGCGCAGGCATGGTCGGATCGTCTCCATCGACCGTTGCTTTTCGCATGTCGGCGAGGTCTCGCAGATTGAGTGCTGGCTGCGTCGCATCATCGTGTTCGTCTGCGCTGAAACCCGCGATCGGCCTATGTTTGGCCGTTGGTGGGATGTTTGGGAGACCGCCGAGCGGCATGGGTGGCGCTTCCGTCGGAGTACTCGCAGCCTTGTCCGCAGCGTTTTCGTCTTCGATGCGAATGAGCACGGCAGTGATGTTGTCTTCGCCGCCGTGGTCGTTGGCGATTTCGATGAGCTTGCGGCACGCCTCGCGAATGTCGAGAGAGCCCGCGATGATCGTCTCGATCTCGTCGTCTTGGATCATCCCCGAGAGGCCGTCCGAGCAGAGAACATAGGTGTCGCCAGGCACCGACTCGTCGTGTTGCAGGTCGACCATCACTTGGTCTTGCATGCCGAGCGCGCGAGTAATCACATTCTTGGGAAGCTCGCGTCGTTGCTCTTCGGTCAGGTCTGGCATCGCCAAGACGTAGTCGTTGAAGAGCGAGTGATCGCGCGTGAGCAGCTGAATCTTCCCGTCTCGGACGCGGTAGCAGCGCGAGTCACCGACGTGCCCAATGTACATGCGCTTCTTGCGCGGGCTGAACATGGCGCCAACGACTGTGGTCCCCATCCCGTGAAACTCGCGTGATCGCGTGCTCCGCTCGAAGATCTGGCGGTTCGCGACGCGGATGCCTGTGAGCAAGCGGTTCTCTTCTTCCGACAGGTTGGTGTCGAAGTGGAACGGCCAAGTCACGTCCTCGTTCGCGGTCGAGCGAAAGAACTCGCTGATCGTTTCGGTGGCGAGTTTGGACGCGACATCGCCCGCGCGATGCCCACCCATACCGTCAGCCACGACGAAGAGGTCGAACTCTTTGAGGACGACGAAAGAGTCTTCGTTATGTTCTCGCTGGAGCCCGACGTC
The DNA here is from genome assembly GCA_043785265.1 of Myxococcales bacterium. Classification (GTDB taxonomy): domain Bacteria; phylum Myxococcota_A; class Polyangia; order Polyangiales; family Polyangiaceae; genus JANYHY01. The sequence goes on from JAYVXK010000591.1 coordinate 1,368, forward strand.
TGTCAGACCCACTGCGATAGCTCGCATCAACGAAGTCGCTCCATCGGGAAAAGGGGGAAATGCGCGACCCAGCCGCGCCAGCTGCTGTAGACCACGCTCCGGCAAAGCCGGATACGTGCCGTCGGGGTCGGAAAGAGGATTTCATTCCGAACAGGGGGTGTCAAGCGCTCGCTCAGACTTCGAGGATGTCTTTCTCTTTGTGAGCGACCATGGCGTCTACCTGTTTACTGCCGTCCGCGACCGTGTCTTCGGCCTTTTTCTTCGCACGATCGACCTCGTCTGCGCTCGCCTCGCCGTCCGTTTCGATTTGCGACAGCACGTCAAGGGCGTCGTGTCGGGCTTTGCGTATGGTGACTTTGCATTCCTCGCCATATTTTTTGGCGATCTTCACGAACTCTTTGCGGCGCTCTTCGGTGAGCGGCGGCAGAGGGATGCGGATGATATCGCCATCTGGCTGCGGGTTGAGGCCAAGGTCGCTCTCCCGGAGCGCCTTCTCTACCGCTTTGACTTGCGTCTTGTCCCAAGGCTTGACCGTGAGAAGCCGTGGTTCGGGCACGTTGATGTGAGCCATCTGCGACAGAGCCGTGAGCGTGCCGTAGTAGTCGACCCGAATGCCATCGAGCAAATTCGGATTGGCTCGGCCCGCCCGGAGTTTGCCAAGATCGCGCTTGAGCACGTCGTGTGCTTTGGAGATTGAACTGAGAAGCTCTTTGTGGACGTCTTCCAACATGGCGTGCGCACCTTACCGCGCTAGGGCACCGTCCTCCAAGCGGCTTTGGATCGATGAGTGGTCTTGGATTTTTCATGGGCGTACGCCGCGAGTAAGACTATCGATGAACGGGGAGACTCCACCTTGCGAAAACTCGTCGCGTTCATGCTCTTGTGCGTTTCCTCCTGTGGCTCGTGCGACAAGCCCGAAGCGCCACCGGTCCTCGTTCTCACTGCCGAACCACCCGTCGCCGTGCCTCTCAATGTGATCGCCGAGTTCACCATGAGCACACCCGATGAAACGTGGAAGACGCTTCAAACGACGTTGGGGGGAGCGGCCGCGCTCGCACCTCCAACCATCGGCGGGTTGATGCTTGCTAGTGTCGGGACGGACTCTTCGCTCCCTGGACTGGACACCACGCAGCCTGTCTATGGGCTGTTTGTCGGAGGCATCGACACAGCCGAGGCGCGTCGCACCGTTTGGTGTTTGCACGCCACTCCCACAGGTATCGCGTCGCTCCGGTCTGCGCTCGCGGAGTCTGATACTGCCAAATTGAAGGCTTCTGGCAGCGAGCAATCGATCGAAGTCCTGGAGCCCAAAAGTGGGAGCAAGCCGCGCTTCGTTGGACTCGCGCACGGCAATTTCGTGATCTTCGCTGCGTCGCGCGAAGACATCGGCAACTTTGGTCCTTACGCGTACCGCACGATGCCGACCAAACCCGTCCAGAAGCCGGCAGTCGTCCTCACACTTTCGCACGGCACGCTCGCGAACCTGGCCAGCGGTTGGGTCGCGAGTCATCGAACCGCGTTTTCCAAGCAGCTCACCGATTTCGACGACGATCTCCGCAAGGACCACGGCGGCCGGGCGCCTGACTTTGGCGATCCAAAACCGCTCATCGATTTGTTCGACGTGTGGGGGAAAAGTGTCGGCGCGGCCCTGGGGGACTTCGATCACGCCGAAGCTGATCTCGACCTGGACGCGAACGGCATGCACGCGACACTCACGCTTTCGCCCCAAAAAGAAGGCCCGGCGCGAGATCTCGTGGCATCGATGCGACCAGGCGATGCCGCGCCCCTTCTCGACGCGCCAGCGGGGCTCGCGCTCTCTCTGATCGTTCGATCGGATGCCGCAGAGCGTTTGGGCAACGCAGTGGGCGCAGGAGAGACCATCAACGCGGTCACCGACAAGCGCATTTCGGCGGCGGACGCCAAGAATGTCGCGGACGCGTTGCAGACAATCGCAAAGACTCGTGGCGATTATTTTTTGCTGTCGCTCAGTGCGGTCAAGACTCGTGGCTTTGCGATGACCACGCGCGTTTCGGATGACTCCAAAGCCACGCGAGCAACAGGCGCGATCGTCGAGCTTGGCGTGCGACCACCGTTCTACGATCTCTTGCATGCAGCGCTCGGCGTAAAATCGCAGACCAGCGCGACGATTGAATTGCCTCCGCTTGGCAAGGGTCGGCTCTTCACATTGGAGCGCGAAGGCAGCAGCGGCGCGGTGCTTGGGCCAACCGTGCAGATCGCTTTCGCATCGAAAGACGGTGTGCTTGCCACGGTCTTGGCCCCGGACGCCGCAGCGATGCTCAAGCTCGCCGCCGCTCCAGAACACAAATGCGGAGACGATCCAAAATTGCGCGCAGCCGTCGGCAAGCTCGGGTCCGATTGCACGTTCGCCGCGATACTCATTCCTAGTGCACTCACGAGCGAAGGCGGCAGCGACGGGATCGTGATTGGTTGGGGTAGGCGTGGAGACAACGCGTTCGCAAGCATTGATGCGGGCAACGTCGCCGCGCGCCAAGTCCTCCAGCAGGCCTCGCAAGGTCTGTGAATGGATCTGAGCTACCTCGCTCTGCCGATCTTCCAGCGTGCCCTCCTCGCGGGCTCGATCGTCGCTGCGTTGCTTGCATTGCTCGGCGTGCTCGTCACGGCGCGCGGTCTCGCGTTTTTGGGAGACGGCCTGTCGCACGCTGCGTTTGGCGGCATCGCGCTCGGCATGTATCTCGGTTTCTCGTCGCCGTTGCTCGTGGCGATTCCATTCACGGCGCTGGCTGCGGTCGCCATCGGAGCACTACGACGCAACGGCGGGCTGCGCAGCGATGTGGCGATGGCAGCGATATTCGCCGTCTGTTTTGCTCTCGGCGTCATCTTGCTTCGCAAAGCCCGGCGCACACAGACCACGTTCGATCCTGAGGCGCTGCTCTTCGGCAACATCTTGCTCGTGGGCGAAGATGATCTTTATGTCGTGCTGGGTATCGCAGCGATCACGGCGATCTTGATGGTGGCCACGTGGAGCCGGGTTGCCTACGCGACCTTCGACGAAGAACTCGCGCGGCTCAGCGGCATCGAAGTTGGATGGCTCGAGAGCGCGTTGTTGGCCCTGCTGGCTGCGGTCGTCGTCGCGGCGATTCGACTTGCAGGCGTCGTATTGGTCAGTGCGTTCTTGGTCATTCCCGCCGCAGCAGGCCGCATGCTCGGTCGCTCTCTCGGCGGAGTCGTCGGGTATGCGATGGCCGCTGGCGTCCTCGGCGTCTTTCTTGGCTTTGTCGGCGCGCACGCTCTCGAATGGCCAGAAGGCGCCGCAATCGTCTTGGCCCTCGCGCTGCTGCTGATTGCCGCCGCTGGAGTGAAGCGCGCGCGTGCGTAAAACTTAGGCCCACGAGTTGCCTAAGGACCCTCTGGCGTGGGACACTACCGAATCCGGCGTCCGCAAGTTTTTGCGTCTAGACGTCTTCTTCGAGGCGAACATGGCAGCGCAAGCGATCAAATGGGTGAAGCGGAGTCTTGGCGTCACGTTGTTCTTCGTCACCATCTGGGTGATGGCAACAGGCTGCGGTCGCTCCAACCTCGACGACTACAACTCCGATGGCGGCACCACGGGCGACGTCCAGGTCGACGGGCAACCCGACTCTGCGAGCTGCAACCCCAGCAACTGTCCCACGGGCTGCTGCAACGCTGGCAAGTGTGTCGGCGGCACTGATTTTCAGGCGTGCGGTGGTGGTGGTCAAGCCTGCGAAGACTGCAAAGCCTCCAACTTCGATCATTGCGATCCCGCGTTGCATGCATGCGCAACCGACACACCGCAATGCGACGCACTGAGCTGCCCAACAGGCTGCTGCTTCAACCTCGGTGGCAAGCAAGCATGCATCTCTGGCATTAGCTCGGTAGCGTGCGGGTCGGGCGGTCAAGCGTGTGCAGACTGCACGCAATCGGGACAGCTTTGCGACGCCGCGACTCACGTGTGCCAAAACTCTCAATGCGGTCCGAACAACTGCAAGGGTTGCTGCGCGGGCGGGGTTTGTTTGGCAGGCAGTGACGACAAGGCCTGCGGGCTCGGCGGCGGCGCGTGCAACGCGTGCTCGGGCAGCACGAGCTGCAACTCTCAAGACGGCAAGTGCGAAGGTCTGCCACCGAAATGCACGGCGCAGACGTGTCCGAACGGCTGCTGCCAAAACGACTTCTGTCTTGCGGGCGTGTCCGACACTCAATGCGGATTTGCCGCAGCCAAGTGCCAGGACTGTACGACCCAATCGGAAGTGTGCGCAGGCGGCAAGTGCATTCCACCGGCGCAAGTATGCAACTCGAGCAACTGCGTCGGTTGCTGCCAGA
>JAYVXK010000592.1:0-17260 GCA_043785265.1 Myxococcales bacterium
GCTCTTTGGTCATGTGCCGACCTTGCGCGACGCGATCGAGGAATACATCGTAAAACTGGTGAATTTTGTGATCGAGCTCTTTCCTCTCGTCGTCGGTGAACCCGCGGAAGAACGACTCGGCATCGGCGCGCGGCGTGGTCTTGCGGACCTCGACGTTGACGCCGATCTTGGCGAGCAGCTCGCTCACGTCGGCCTTGCCGTAAAAGATGCCGATCGAGCCCGTGATGGTGAGCGGCAGCGCAAAAATCTCTCGACCCGCTGCCGCGATGTAATAACCACCGCTCGCTGCGACCGATCCCATCGACACGATGACTGGTTTTTTCTCCGCCAACAAATGGATCTCGCGCCACATCACGTCTGCTGCCATCGACGACCCGCCGGGGCTCTCGATGCGCAACACGACACTCTTGACGCTGCTGTCTTCGCGTACGGCTTTGATGGTGTCTGCCACCGAATAGGAGCCGACCAACTTCATGTCGATGAGAGGAATCGTTTGCGATCGACCATCGACCATGTCGCCGTCCACATAAACGAGCGCGACTTTGTTTCGCGGACCAAACGTCGAAGGAGCGGCGAGTTCGTCCTCGTAGGGCTCGACGTACGTGTACTTGCCGACGACGTCGCGTGTCACCGTGTCGATCTCGTCGTCGAACGCGAAACCATCGATGAATCCGGCGTCCTTTGCCTCTTGGGCGACGAAGGGTCCCTTGAGAGTCATCTCTCGCACGCGAGCTTCGGTCATGTGTCGGCCAACGGCTGCGTTGCGCACGAACACGGCTTCGACTTCGCGCAGCAGGTCCTCGTGATCGGCGCGTGCGACCTCGGACGCCTGCGTGTTCATGAATTGCTCCGGAGCGCTCTTGTGCGCGCCGATGCGAACGAACTCCGCCTTTACGCCAAGCTTTTCGAGTAGCCCCGCGAGATAGAGGTAGGTCGACTTGATGCCCGAATAGCGGACGCCGCCCGCAGGGTTGACGACGATCCGATTCGCGTTCGCGCACACGTAAAGAGACTTGGCGCCGTTGTCTTCGAACGAGCAGATGACTTTTTTTCCGCGCGCGCGCAGCACACGAATCGCATCGGCGAGTTCTTCGGCGTGCGCATACGAGCTCGCAGGCTCCGCGCGCAAGATGAGAGTCACTCCCGTAATTTTGGTGTCTTCGCTGATTTTCCAGAGCCGCCGCAAGAGCGCGACGTGTCCGCGTGTGCCTGGTGTGGTCTCGATGCGCAGCGTGACCGCGCGCAGAAGTTCCGGCAAACCCGGATTGCGATAACCCGAATACGAGGCCGTCAGCCATTCGCCGACTTCATTGTCGTTGCTCGAATTGCCGAGCCCGCTACCAAAGAGCGCACCGCCGCCGAGCGACGCGTGCCCGAGATAGATCTCCATGCCAACCGTAGCGACGACTCCGCGGGTCGTGTCGTTCTCGAAGTGCGAGACCTCGACGTCGCCGCGCGCCCGTCCGACGCCAGGTACGTCGAACGCAAGACTCGCGCGTGGAATGAGGCGACTCGAGTTCTCTTGAGTGGTGCCGTCGAGGTACTTCAAATCGAGCGCAAACTCGACAGCACGACGACCCGTCGGCCGAAACGCAGCACTGGCTATGTAACTGCGATCGAGGATGGGCTGTCCGTGGTTGTTCAAAATCGGGTCGACAGTGCCGCGCGTGAAGTCGCGCGCCATCAGCGCAAACGCGAGATGCGGATCGGGGCGCACTGTGACGCCCGCCGTCGCGGTCCACATGTTGTTGACCAACGGATTGGCCGAAAACGAATGTTGCAGAGACGCGCCGAACGAGATGGCGCGTGACATTTTCCAAGCGAGCGCCCAGGTGAGCCACGCAAAATCGATCCCGCCGTAGACGGGACCCGCGGACGAAGGAGGCGTCACGTAGTCGACGCGGAGGCCCGTCGAGAGACCGAACAACAACGGCGTAGCGGCTTCGAACGCGTGACCGCAGCCGATCTTTTGAGTGTCAGGACAGCGCACGCCGGTCCAACGAAACTCGTACGACGGCAAAAAGCCTAAATTGGCAGGGTTCGTGACGATCGCGTCTGCGGTGTCGTCACTCGCTGCGCTCTTGCCCGGTGAGAGCAATCGGTCTGCGCGCTGAGGCATCGGCTCTGTCGCCCACGCGCTAGCGGACGAAAGTGCAGTGCTCAATGCCACGAGTCCAAGAAGCGATGATCGCCTCACGAGAAACCTCCTCACACCAACGTGGCGAGATCGCGCAGCGTCGCGGCCTCGGCTTCGAATGTCTTCTTCACTTCGCCGAGAATTGCGCGCTCCGCAACTTTTTGCACGACAGGAACCTTCAGCGACAAGTCACCTTCGACGACACGGCGCGTGCGACCACTCGCGAGCGGCAGCAACGTGTAGGTGCCCTCTGCGTGAAAGTGTTTGCGCCACTCGGGTCGCACGTTCGGCACAACGACCCATTGCGCTGCATGCTTGGCAATCGTGTACGTGCTCTGCTCGTCCCACGAGAGCATCTCCCGCGTGACGACCTTCTGCGCAAACACGGGCACCTTCACGTTGGCTTGAAACGCCCACACGCGCTCGAGCACGCCGTTGGTGAGATTGTGCACTTTCTGTCGCACGTCTTCCATGTTGGTCAGGCGACTCTTCAAACCCGAAAACAAGTCCGGAGACAGCACTGCGAGCTCGAGCGCATCAAGAGGAACGTCGAACTCGTGGCTGATCTGAAAATGCACGCAACCGAGAGGTTAGTACACTGCGCGCGAATGCGTGCAGCACAATCATGCGAGCGCCAAGAGCGACGTTTGGGCTGTCGCTGAGCTAGTTTGGCAGTGCCTGCCCGCAGCGGCCGTTGATGCACGTGAGTGCTTTGCCGCCCGAGCAGCAGTCGCCGTCTTTTGTGCACTTCTCGAACTCTTGCGCGCACAACGGCGTGTCTTGCGTGCAGATGAGCCCGCCGCCATCCGCTGCAGGACGGCAATACCCGCCGCAACATTCGTCCCCTGTCTCACAAGAGTTCCCGTCGACGTGACAGGGATCAACGACCCAGAAGCCGCGCGAGTTGCCCGCGAGTAATTCTTGCGCCGGCAAGTAGAAGGCTGGATGGCTCGGATCGGTGCCTGGTGCGGCATTGAGATCGATCGCGGCGACCCAGAGTTTCTTGGTGGTGGGCGTCGTCGAGATGTCGTGGAAGCGCGGGTCGCTCCAGAAAGGATTGATGGTCGCGACATTTCCGTAGAGACGACGACTCGTGAACACCACCCACGCGTATCCACCAGAAACAACCGGATTGGCAGTGGGTTCGTAGTTCAGCGTGGAGTCGTCGTCGTGTTGCGTCGATGTCTTGGTCGGCGCGTATCCCTTGCCGTTTGCCTTGTCGAGACGGGTGGCCGTCTGTGTTTTCTTGTCGACCCACCAAAGCTCGCCGTGCGTGCCGATATTCGAACATCCGCCTGTCGCGTCACACGTCGATCGCGTGCCAGCGATGTCGCGACCGTTGTAGACAGTCTCGCGCTCGAAAACGACGGCATCGTTGGTAGGCAAAAAGCTCGGCCACCAATCGGTTCCGCTCTGCGGCGTGTCGAGTTTGAGCGCGCCCGAAAATGCTTTGGTGTTCACGTCGAAGTCGTATCCGTAGAGCGATTTGCCATCGCTGCCTGCTCCGCCGTTGAAGTTGAACGCGACATGTTTGCCGTCGGGAGAGAACGCCGGCGTCCCGGCGCGCAAACCAGACGAGAGACCTGTTGATGCGATCGCGGTCGCGCCGGGCACTGCGAACAGCCCGCTCGGTTGCGGCGCGCTGCCGGCCATCGCCGCGCCGTTCGTCAACAAGATGGTGCCGTCTGGATAAATGCCCGGCCAACCAAACTCGCCATTTGTAGGGCCGAATGACGTTTCTGCGTTCGCGTTCTTCAGGTCGATGTGCATCGCCTTGTTGTAGTTTCCGCCGTTTGCCGTGATGAGCCTCGAGCCGTCAGCGGCGACCGAGTGACACACGCGGCAGTTGTTGTTGTTGCCTGCCACGAGGACTGGATCGGTCGAGCCACCCTTCACCGCGAGTGTCGCGCCACCAAACGGTTTGTTGTTGATGGTGCAGCAGTAGTTGCTCGCGAGGTTGGTGCCGTACGAGTTGTAATAGACGGTGCCTTTGAGCACGCCGCCTGCGATCTTCCATTTTTCGCTGATGGGGCCGAACGCAGCACCGCCTTTGGCAAACACGAGGTCAATCGTGACGTCCTCACCCGTGTTGGAGTAGGCGAGCGCCTTCCAAGCGGCCTGTGGAATGGGGTGATGGATGAACGGCGTCGCCGTCTTTGCGAAGTAGCCTTTGTAGTCGAACGCCTTTTCGGAGATGTGAATGTAGACAGCGTCGTAGTCGCCCTGCGCGCCCACATTCCACTGCAAGAGCGGCGCGAGGATGCCGCGTGGCCAGACCGTCGCGTCATATGGATAGAGCCAGTAGAGGCCAGAATCCGAGGTCGTTGGGCCATTGAGGACATTGACGACGGGTTGCGACACGACGCCGCCCGGACCTTCGCCGCCTACGCCGCCTGATCCACCGGCACCACCACCCGCATCGCCCGCGCTTGGATCGCCATTTTGCACCCACGCAAGGAGGACAGTCACCGTGGTGCTCGCCACCTTGCCGCCATAGCTCGCGCTGACGATGGCTTTGCCTCCGATGTTGCCGGTCGGCGTGAACAGACCGCTCGAGACACCAATCACACCGATCTCGCCGCGATCAATGCTCCACGATGGAGACACCAGCGAACCACCAAGAAAAGCTTGATAGCTCAGGGTTGGTGGGGCTTGTCCGTTGACGACAGTGATCGTTTGATCGAGCGGAATGATGGTGAGCGCGCTGCCGTCTTGGTCGCCACCCTGACCATCTTTGTTCGCGAAGGGATCGGTCGTGTCTGGGCCAGCATCGATGCTGGACCCTGGCGGAAATTCACTCAGACCACCCTCGTCACCACACGCGGCGAAGCCAAAGGCACAAGCCACCACGAGCACAAGCAAGACAAGCCAACGAACCGAGCGCATGAGAGCCTCCGTCGCTGGCCGTCCGACAAGGCAGGAAATACCAGCCTCATCAAATTATCACACTTATGCGGTCAATGCTGCTCGGCCCCGCGGAACCGCCGTGGCGTCGTTTGCTGGCTCACTCTTCGCCAGGAGTTGCCATCTTGCGAGACCAGAGAATGGCGTCTTTGCGCTCCTCGCCGATCACGAGATGACTCTGCAAGAGTCCTGTACGCCGGAAGCCATTGAACGCAAACGCCATCGAGAGACCAATGTCGTCGCTGGGCGCAAGGCAGAAGCAACTCACGGTGTCTTGCGCCAGCATGTAGTCGCAAAGCACGCGCAGCGCAGACACGGTCGCGAGACGTTCAGCGTCATTGCGCGGCGCCGTGAGCATCTCGAGAAACGCGTTGCCAAAACATGCTTGCGACTCGGTCGACGCGACCAGTTCGAAACCGCCCTTCGCGGTAACGAGGAAGTATTTGCGTTGAACGTCGCGTCCGAACGGTTCGAAAGCGGTCAACGCGCGCCCAGCCTTCACCGCGACCGCTGCGCGCTTCTTGGCGTCCGCCTCGGTGATGTCTGCAAGCTTGGCAACAGGAAGCGGCTTGCCTACGAGCTCCTTCGCGCGTTTTTTGGCTTGGACGATCGTGCGTTCCGCGAAGTCCTGCGCGGTGGTGTCGACGGGCTCTTCTTCGATCTCTGTGTCGTCGAGCGCGTCGATGGCGTGCCCAGACGAGTGCACAGCGATGCGCATTTCACTATGTGGGCGCGCGGGGGGATTGACTGGCGCACCGAGCAAGAACGCATCGCTGCGCTTGTAGAAGCCGGGGATGTTGCCCTCGCGTGCAAAGCCGAGCTTGACCCAGGTCGCCACTTCGTCGCGCTCGACGAGTGTGTAGACCTTCTCCATGCCTTCGCGTTGCGCCATGGACATCACGAACATCCGTTTGGCGTTACTGGGTCCTGCGCGGAAGTCGATCACGCGGAGGGTCTTCGACCGACGGTGAATCATCATGCAAAGCGAGACCGCATCGTTCTGGAAGAAAACTTCTTCGACCGCTTTTTGCTGTGAGCCCCAAGCTTTCGCCGCCATCACACACCCGCCCTCACATCAATGACATCGCCACACTCTGTCGGCGATCACTCCAGGTCGACTGTGAGCGAGTCGACCAGCAGCCCGCGTAACAACCCAACGAGCATCGAAAGGTTGCAACGCGCATTTCAAAGTTGCAATGCGGAGCTAGCACGCTCCCGAAGCGAGGGTCAACGGGAACGGGTTACAAATCCGTGCCTTACGCGCTAAACTTCTCGCAGGAGACACACATTGCAGTTTGGAACAGTCTCAATCCACCAAGTGTGCCACGTCAGAGGAGAGCGCGCCCAAACGTGCCAGTGTGTCATCAAGACGCGTTCGAGGGATTGACACCAGAGTCGGCATGCCACCAGACAGCCCTAAAATGGTGAGGAAGTTGATCCCGCTATTGAATGGGGCTGCAAGAGAAAGTGTGTCACGGTCCAAGAGGATGGCCATGTCGGCGCGTTCTTGTCCGATCAACAAGAGCATCGTCTTGTCATAGCGGCCATGGGATGCGCTTGCGTCTACGACCACAGCGGAGCGGGGGCCGGCAACGCCTGATAGTTCAACTTTGCGATAGGCCTCCGCAATGCGACGGGTCTCTCGCTCCATGACCTCGAGCGTTGCTCCTGCTTCATCAATGGGCTTCCAGAGAGTCGCGTCGGAGAGACCGGTTGCGAGATGTCGCACGATGATGCCGAGCAAGGCCGTGTCGCGCCATCGTGCGCGCAATGCCCGGTCGATCCGAACGGCGATTGGACTTGGAACACCTACGCGAGTGTCAATCGCGCGCGCGTCGGCATCTGCCCCAGGATAGGGCTCATGGCCACCACGGATCCACTTGGCGGCGCTGCAGAGCCCATCGAAGTCCGTGTGGCACACCACAGTGTCGACGGCTCCAACCCTCTCGACGATGTCGGGCGTCACCATCTCGGGACACGCGCCATGCTCTGCCTTCGTGGCCAGAATGAATCGCGGATCGGCGGCGTATTTGGCGTGCAAGATGTGATCGTGGTGGTCGATCCACATCACGAGACGTGAGCCCAGGCCGTCGATGAAGGGCTTCGTGAGTTTCTCGAAACCGCCGCCAGACGCTTCAGAGGCAAACGCCAAGTCGAGCACGACGACCTTGCCCTCCACGTCACGCGCACGCGGCAGCTTTCGTGGCGTAGCGAACGCAAGCGCCGGGATGCGCGGAGTGGACACGGCGTGGTCTTAGCACGCGCCGCCGAGTAGCATGCGGCCGTGCTCCGGATTCAATATGACGAACGAGGCTTGGTGCCGGTGATCGTTGCCGACGAACTCACTGGCGATGTCCGCATGATGGCATGGGCGAACGAGGAAGCCTTGCGTGCGACCCGCGAAACTGGGCGTGCCACCTTCTTCAGTCGCTCGCGGCAAGAGCTCTGGGAGAAGGGAAAAACAAGCGGAAACACGATCATGGTGAGCTCGCTCCTCGTCGACTGTGACGAGGACTGCGTGGTCTATCGCGCGACGATGCAGGGTCCGAGTTGCCACACGGGCCAGGCCTCATGCTTCTTTCGAGACCATCTCGGGCAACCCGCGAGCGCCACGTCATTCATGAGCGCACTCGACGCCATCTGCGAGGCGCGAAAAACGGCGGACCATGACAAGAGCTACACCAAGAGCCTCTACGACCAAGGGGCGCGCGCGATCGGCGACAAGATCCGCGAAGAAGCGAGCGAACTCGCAGAGGCAATCGCGCACGAGAGCAATGAGCGTGTGACCGCAGAGGCAGCCGATGTCGTGTTTCACGTGCTCGTCGGGCTCAAGGCACGCGGACTCTCGTGGCGCGACATGCTCGAAGTGCTTGCGTCGCGCACCCATCAAAGCGGGCATCGCGAAAAAGCCTCTCGCGAACAGTGACGGCAAAGAGGAGTTTGACACTCTTTCGGCCAAAACCGTATCCTGTCGACGCTGGCGCGCTCGTCTCTGGGCCACGCATAGCAAATGTGATGGTTCCTCTTGGCGATCGGTTGATCGATTGAGAGGCGGGAGACGGAAGCCTTAATGACCAAAGTCCTTGTTTTCGAGAGCGACGCATCGTTCGCAGGAGAGCTGCGCAACGAGCTGGGCAAACTCGGATGCACCACTGCGGTCGTCGATGACGGCAACGCAGGTCTCCAAGCGGCTGCGGCAGACAAACCTGATTTGATCTTGTTGTCGATCGAGCTGCCCCGCATGAACGGCTTTTCCGTCTGCAACAAGCTCAAGAAGGATCTCACGCTCAAGGACGTGCCGCTCATCATCATGTCGAGCGAGTCGAGCGACGAGACGTTCGAGCAGCACCGCAAGCTCCGCACGCGAGCAGAAGACTACGTTCACAAGCCGATCGCGTTTGGCGAGTTGCTCCAGCACATTCGCACGTTCGTCCAGATTGGCGGCAGTGGGCAAAGCAGCATGCCGCCGAGCGACATCGTGATCGACGATGAGATTCAAATCATGTCGGTCGACCTCGACGACGAAGCCACCGTGATGGCGCCACGCCCGCAGCTGCCACAGCTCTCCGATCCAAACATCAAAGGCATGTCCGGTGTCGATGCCGACGTCGACGCGTTCATCGAGGGTGGTTTCGGTCGACTGCAATCCAAGAGCGCCCCGCCTCCTGCGCTGCCAGCAAACGGTGTCGGTCCCGATGGCCCCACCCAGCAGTTGCCGAAGCGAGGTCGCAGCGCAGCTCCGCCACCGTTGCCAGTGGTCGACAACAGCAAGTTCGAGGAACTCGAGAGAGAGCTGAGCGCCGCACGCGAAGAGGCCGCAAAATTACGCGCTGAGTTCGACTCCAAGATCGAAGCCGAGCAACAGAAGATGGAACGCGAGATGGACGAGCTTCGGAGCAAGCTCGCCTCTGCGGCCACGGGCAAAGGCGGCGGTGTCTCGAGCCGCGAGTTTTTGGATCTGCGCGAGGCGCTGAACAAGAAGGACAAAGAGATCCTCGCGCTCAAAGAGTCGCTCTCGAAGAAGGACAAAGAGATCTTCGAGACGCGTGACAAGGCGCTCGTGCTCGAACGCGCGAAAGGCGAACTCGACGATCGCTTGCTCGTCATCGAACGCGAACTCGAGGGAGGCCGCGAAAAACTCGAGGGTCTGACACGCGACAGAGACCAGGCGAAAAAAGCAGGCGACGACTTCAAGACTCGACTGGGCAAGACGCAGGCAGATCTCGAGACTCGCGACCGTGAGTTGGAAGAGTCGCGCACCAAAGCCAAGGAGCAAGCTGCCGCGCATGACGCCGCGATTGCCGCGGCCAACACCGAGCATGCAGCGGTCGTGGCGCGGATGGAGGCGGAGAAGGCTGCTGCGATCGCAGAAGCTGCCACGGCCGTCGATGCCGCACGCGAGGACTCGGCAAAAGACAAAGCGAGCGCACTCGCAGACGCACTCGCGGCAGCCGCTACGGAGCGGGCTTCGGCGATCTCGGCGAGAGAAGCGGAGCTCAAGTCCGAGACGGATAGCAAGCTCGCGTCACTTTATCGTGCTCATCAAGAAGAACTCGGCAAGCATCGCAACGAACACGCGCAAGCCCTCGAGAGTTTGAGCGCGAAACACGCGAGTGAGGGCGCGGTCGCACAAGCAGCACACGAAGAGCAACTCGCGACGACGGTGGCCGAGCTCGAAGCGAGGCGCGCTGCAGATGTCGCGGCGGTCGAACAAGACCGTGACGAAAAGCTCGCGGCGCTTGGAGCGGAGAGAGACGGCCGAATCGCGCTGCTCGAGCGCAACCACGCCGAAAAGGTCGCGTCGGTCGAAAGGGATCGAGACGAACGCCTCACTGCGCTCACCAAGGAACGCGACGACACACTGGCTGAAATTTCAGCCGATCGCGACGCGCGAGTTGCAGCAGCCGAGAGTGACCGCGACGAAAAGATCGCGACACTCACGACCGAGCGCAACGCCTCAATCGCGACTCTCGAAGTCACAGCTGCGAGCCTTTCTGGTGACCTTGCGGATCTACGCGAGAAGAAAGCAGCAGCGGACGCGGCGAACGAAGCGCGCATCTCTGCGCTGGAGAGTGATCTCGCAAAGGCTCGCGCGGAGCTGTCGGACTTGTCCTCGCGCAAAGCGGCCGAAGATGCAGCGCACGACGCTCATGTCGCCGATTTGGACGCGCGAATCGCGGCCGCGGCACAAGCAAAAGATGGCGTCGACAAAGAACTCTCGAGCGCGAGAGATCGCATTGCGGCGCTCGAAGCAGAATCTGCGGCACAACGCGCAGACCTCTCCGACACGCGCAGCAAACTCGCAAGCGAGGCTGCGCGTGCCGAAAAAGCATTCGCGAAGTGGGAGTCTGACAAGGCATCCCTCGACCGCGCAAAGGACGCGTTGGCGGTCGCCCTCGCTCAGATCGAAGAAGCCGAAGGCCGGCTGCTTGGTTAGAACGAGAGTTGGGCCGCGAATCGGCGCTCTTGCACACCAATCGCGTCCGATGGCCACGGCTGCTTGAACGCCGCGTCTACTTTGCCCAAGGTCTGGTGTTGAATCTTCGCAGTGACTGCGCACGTCGACGGCGCGTCCTTTATTTGCTGAATCGTGTGGAGATCAAACACGAGCGAACTGCCTTGGATCGTTGCGTCGATTGGAACGTCGCCGTTCACGCACGGTCCGCTCAGGTAGATAATCCACGAGTCCTTCGCCTTGGTGTCGATGGTCGGCGCGGGAGACACTTGGACCGTGAGCGATTGACTCCGCTGCAGAAGCGCGGGGGTCGCGCCGAGCGTGAACGCAGCAGGGGTGAGGAGCGCGATGCTGTCGGTCTCACCGTTTGCGCGGAGCAGGTGAACGATCACGGTGGTGTCGACTGTTGGTGCGACCATGCTCACGGAATAGTGCGGCGAACTCCCGCTATTGGGTTGCAATGTGAGTGGTTGCTCTGCCGCAATGCCGACAACGACGCCTAGTTTGTCGGTCGATCCGAGTTGAATGAACTTCCCGTCTCCGAGCAGCGCGGCATAGACGGTCAAATTCTGTCCGTCAGATTGTGCAGAGACCGACGGGTAAAGTTGAGCGGTCGTGAACGCAGTCGTGACTTTCGGCGGTGGTGGATCGTTGTGGACCGCCATGGTGCACGCGGGAATGGCGAGGAGTGAAAAGAGAAGGAAGGTGTGGTTCATGACCCGATGCTCAGCAGCAAGCATGCCACGCTGGAATCGCTGAATTGCAGGCTTGCCCCACGCTACGCAACTACGAGGGTGTGAATAAAATCCATGATCGATCGTTCGCGCGCGTGTGACTGCATCGCCACACCTGGGTAGCGATCACAAGCCGGCGCGGAGTACGACTTCTCGCGCGTGCTTCTGTGCGTTCGCGCGAACCCGTTCCGCGTCCAGTCGCTGATGCTCACGCGCCCTCACTACGATCTCGCCGCCCACGATCACATGCTCCACGTCGCTCGACTTGCATGCGTACACGAGCCGAGAGAACACATCGCCGCCAGGTTCTGCGTGCAAACCGTCCAACCGAACGATGGCGAGGTCGGCCACCTTGCCCACTTCGATCGAGCCAATTTCAGCCTGTTTTCCGAGCGCACGCGCGCCGTCGATGGTGGCAAGTCGAAACGCGCGTCGCGCCGGAAGCGCGGTGGTGCTTGTTTTGGTTTTTGCGAGCAACGCGGCGTGACGCAACTCTTGCCACGGGTCGAGGTTGTTGTTGCAGGGTGCTCCGTCGCATCCCAACGCGAGCTGCACGCCGATCGCGTCGAGCTCGGCGATGCGCGCGATGCCGGAGCCGAGCTTGAGGTTCGCGCTCGGACAATGCACGACGCGTGTGCCTTCGCGCGCAAGCAACTTCGCCTCCTCGTCAGTCAACTGGACTCCGTGCGCGAGGATCGTGCGCGGTCCTTTGGCTCCCCACTCGCGCAACACTTCGACGTCATCTTTTCCGAGTGCCGCGCGCACGGCCTCACGCTCGTTGGCGTGCTCGGCGGCGTGCGTGTGCAATAGCGCGGCGTGATGCTCACTACGCTCCGCTGCACCTCGGATGAGAGCTTCGCTGCACGAGAGAATGAAGCGCGGCGCGTACGCATAGTCGATGCGACCTCCGCCCTTGCCTCGCCACTCACGAAGCAGTCGATCACTCTCATCAAGGCTGGATTTGGTCGTTTCACGGAGGCCGCGCGGAACGCCGTCACCCTGGTCCATCATCGCTTTTCCAGTGACTGCGCGGATGCCTCCTCGCACACACGCATCGACGACGGCGTCGTGACCGTGAACAGTTCCCATGTCGAGGATGGTGGTCGTGCCCGCGAGCATCATCTCGACGATGCCGAGCTCTGCGCTCGCTGCGAGTGAGCGTGCATCGTGCGCGGCCTCGAGTGGCCAGATGCGCTCTTTGAGCCATTGCAAGAGAGGCATGTCGTCGGCCATGCCTCGAAACAACGCTTGGCAGAGGTGCACATGCGCCTGCACCAAACCAGGGATGACCGCGCAGCCGCGCGCATCGATCACACGAAGGGGGCCGCGTCGCGTGAGGTCGAGTTTGCCAACACCCGCGATGCGATCGCCCGAGACCAGCACGTCCCCCAGGACGACATGATCGCGATCGTCGCACGTGACGACGGTTCCGCCACGAATCAGCAAATCCACTTAGGACTGCCATCGCAGGTAGCCGCAGCGGCTGGTCATTTGCTCTTCTTCTTCGGTGGCGTTTTGGAGGTCGCTCCAGCGTCGCAATGGTCGGACTCCCACGGCACGCCATTGGGACCGAGGGGCGCGTTGGAATCGCAGCCGGGCGAAGGGTTCACGAGGCCGATCATGCCGCCAGCGTCGTCGCCGTCATCCGCCTTCTTCTGGGTTGGCGCTGGGGACAGTGTCGAGGGCGCAGCTTTCGTGGCGGCAGCGCTGGGGCCAGTCGGCGACGCCGGCTGCGCGCAGGCGACGAGTGCCAAACAGGCGCAGGCGAGGAGCGAGCATGTCAGTCCCATCGGCACACGATACGAGTCCGCGCGCACCCCGTCGAGGTCTTGGGTTGGTTCTGTTCGATCCATTCGACCCACGCAAAATCGCTTGGCGAAATAGTTGAACCAAAGGGGATCGACAGCGCGGGAACGGACCTCATGCGATCGATACGGGACCTGCCCCAGAGTTCCTTGTTAGCCAGCAAGACTAGTAATAATGTGTGGGGCACTGCTGTCGCAGTAGTGCTGAAAGCAATGTCCCAACGCATCCTCGTCGTCGACGATAGCGCCACCATCCGCAAGGTCGTGTCCGCGATACTCAGTCGTCATGGCTACGACGTGAACGCCGTCGGCGACGGTCAGACCGCGCTGAACGTTCTCTCGACGGAAGGCGAGCCGTTCGATCTCATCCTGCTCGACTTCGTGATGCCGAAGATGAACGGCTTTCAATTCTGTCGGGCGCTTCGTGCGAGAGACGACATCAAGTTGCTGCCGGTGGTCTTGATGAGCGCCAAGAGCGACAAGATCCGCGAGCAATTCGTGCTGCAAACAGGCGCTGTCGACGCGATCACCAAACCGTTCGACGTGCAGGCATTGGTCGCGGCAGTCGAAAATGCGCTTCGTCGGGTGCAAACAGGTTGGACACAATCGACCCCTGCGCTCGTGCTCGACGAGAGCGACATCCCCATGTCCACGCGCAGCGTGCCGTCGTCGAGAGACCAAGCGCAGGTGAGCGCGCGTGCATCGGCAGAGTTCGTTGCGCGCCTGGCGAATACGGTCGCTCCGGTGCTCGCTTCATTGCCGCCGCGCGCAGACGCTGCAAAAGTGATGGAGGCGATCAGCCGCGGCCTCTCTCCTGAAACACTCGGAGAGCTCGCTGGGTCGCTACGCGATCTCGACATGGGTGGCAAAGTCATCCTCTCGGGATCCATCGGCGTCGTGCCGATTGGCGCGGTCCTGCAGCTCTTGCAAATGGAAGGCATGAGCGGCGCTCTGGTGATCTGGAACACCACGAGCGAGATCACTCTGACGATGCGCAAAGGCTTCGTCGATTTGGTGCAGTCCAAGGGTTTGGGCACTGAGTTTCGATTGGGTCGCTTCTTCATCGAAGAGGGTCTCATCAACAAAGACGACCTCGAGGCGATCGTCTCGAATGCGCCAAACAGTCAACAATCAGGTGCGCGCGCCGCTCCCAAGTCAGACGAGGCGCCATCGCGACGAGTGATTGGCGACATGCTCGTCGAGTCTGGAAAGGTCAACGAAGAGCAACGCGCGCAGGCACTCATGCGGCAATCGAGCGAGTTGATCTACGAGCTGCTTCGCTGGTCTTCGGGTCGGTTCGAGTTTGCGCAGAGTCCGGCAATCAGTCTGGCGACCAAGGCCAAGCTCGCGATGCCGGTCGCTTCGATCGTGATGGAAGGATTTCGTCGCGTCGACGAATGGCGCGTGATCGAGGCCAAATTAGGCAGTTTTGACGCAGTTCTGTTGCCCGATCCTGCGACCATCGAGACAGTCGGTGAAGGCAAACTCGCGCGTCAAGAACGCGCAGTGCTCGAAGCCGTCGACGGCGAACGCACTGTGCGAGAAGTGATCGCAGCGAGTCACCTTTCGTCTTTTGATGCTTGTCGAATTTTGTTTCAGCTCCTCGAGGCGCGACTCGTGCGCAGACGCGCGGCTTGACGAATGCCGCAGCCGAAGCGCGGCGGGCTGTTGTTGCGAACGAGCGACGGGCTTCGTTTTTTGCCTGCGAGCGTGGTCACGAGTGTCGCTGCGCTTCCTCCGATTTTGCGCGTGGCGGGTGCTCCCGAGGGTGTGCTTGGGATCGTTCACGAGAATGGCCAGATCTTGCCCGTCGTCGAGATCGGACCCGAGCGCGCTGCGCTGCTCGTGTGCACTTACCTCGGCGAACCGCTCGGACTCGTAGGCGCCGAGATTGTGAGAGCAGGCTTGTTCGACCCCGATCCGAATGCGCCCGAGTGTTTGCTCTACGAAGGCGAGAGTGCGCGCACTTTCGATTTGGGTGCAATTTACACGCGTCTGCACACGGCGACATGGGCCTCGCGCTGGGCGAGCTGACTCGCGTATCCTCCGCACATGCCGCCGCCGACGGGGTCGAAGAGTCGCTTCTTGAAACTGCTTCGTCGCACGGCGACGAACGCACACAAGCAAGGACGCGGCATCACCGAAGAGACCGCGTTGTGGCTCGCGCACGAGAGAGCATTGGCGAGCACGAAGACGGCGAGCGAGGCTGCTCAACGAATCGCAGCAGCAGCCGCCAAGCAACGAGCCTCGTTCGAAGCCACCGCCGAGCAAGCGCGAAACGCTGCGGGGAGGGCACCCGAACTCGAGCGCATGGCGTTGCGAGTAAAGGATGCGTTCGAGCGCCTCGGACTCATCGCGCTCAACGTGGGGCTGGAGGGCGCGCGGCTTGGTGAATCAGCCGGGAAATCGCTGTCGTTGGTGAGCGACGAGGTGCGGACTCTGAGCGAACGTGGTGCCGAGGCGGTGCGCGATCTCTCGCAGGGCCTTGGCGACGTGGCGCGAGAGTCAGGCGTGCTGGCGACGCGTTTCGACGAAGCACGCGCACAGACGAGTGAGATTGGACATGACGCGGCAACCGCAGCGAGCAGCACTCTCGAGAGCGAGCGTGTGCTCGTGGAGATAGGCGAGCGCTTGCGCAAAGCTACAGGCAGTGATCCCGAGACACTACGATCGATCGCGACCGCGACGGATCACGCGCGGCAACTGGTCGCGGCTCTCGGCGCGTTGACAGGGAAGGTGCCTCGGACTTTGCTCGTGAGTGCGCTTCGTCCTGTGCTCGAACCTCTCTTGCGCGTCGTCGCAGAAGAAGACCCAGACGCAGAGGCGGACGAGTGACTTCGCCGCGCGACCCCGAGCTCGTCGTGCTTTTGATCGAAGAGCTGGGTCGTCACGAAGAAGCGATCGCGCTCGGGCGTGAAGACGAAACGGCAGCAAAAAGGGCGGTTCACGCGCTGAAGGGATCTGCAGGCCTCGCTGGCGAACGTGATCTGGCCAGTGCTCTTGCCCGCATCGAGCGACGCGTGCGCGAGGGTGATCCTTCCGCGCTCGATGACGCTGCGCGCCTCGTGCGAACTGCGCGACAACGACTCTCCGCGGGACAAGCTGCGACGGCGGCGGCGTGGCCCGAGCCGCCACCCGATCTTGAGGTGCGTCCGATCGATCCGAGTCTGCGCGGGCCTTATGTCGCTGAGTTGCTCGATCGTCTCGCGCGCATCGATGACGCGCTTGGCAGCTCGCTGTCACCGATGGAGTCTGCCGCACACTTGTATCGACAGGTGCACACCATCAAGGGCGCTGCGAGCGCCGTCGCTGACGAGCCGATGTCTTGGTTCTGTCACGGCCTCGAGGATCGCCTCCGGCTCGCAGCGAATGGGCGCGACGAAGCGATTGGTGCGTTGCAAGAGGCGACGCGGTGGCGTGGCGTGCTCGGTGGATTGCTCGACGATCCCGAGGCTGCTCTCCGTCTGTTGCGCGCAGCAGCCCGCACGCGATCCATTGGTTCGCCGCCATCGCAGCTTGCCTCGCAACCGCCATCAGGCATTCCTGACGAGCCGCGGAGTGTGGCGAGCGATGACACGACATTCCGTGTTTCTGCTGCTGCCGTCGATCGATTGCTCGATCGCATCGCGACGATGGGAGGCGCACGCGAAGGCATCGGCGCACGCTTGGAGCGGACGCGCGAACGAGCGGCCGAGCTGCGGCATCTCAGATGGGAGCTCGCCGCTGCGTTGCGTTTGATTGGACCTCCACGACCTTGGGGCGCACCCGCGGCAGCGATTTCACGCATTCAACAAACAGCAGTGGCCCTCACCCGCTTGACCGAGCAAATCGAGAACGACGCAGTCGGCATGCGACGCCGGGAGCAACTGCTGCGAGACTCCGAACTGGCAGCAAAGCGCGAACTGTCGACGATGCGCCAAACGCCACTGGCTTCGTTGTTGGCGCGCGTCGCGAGAGCGGCGATGGCAGAAGCCCGACGCAGCGGGCGAGAGGTGAGTGTGGTGTCGCTCGGCGGCGAGGTGACGATCGATCGGCGCATCGTCGAGCAACTCGCAGATCCATGCTTGCATCTTGCACGCAACGCTGTGGCGCACGGCATCGAGCTGCCCAACACGCGCGTGCGCGCGGGCAAGCCTGCACAAGGAACGATCACCATCGCTGCAGAGAAGACGACCACACGCTTGCGCATCACCATCGAAGATGACGGCGCGGGCGTGGATGTCGC
>JAYVXK010000593.1:0-1655 GCA_043785265.1 Myxococcales bacterium
GGTCCGTCGCGATCGAGCAGCGAACTGACCGAGAGCGCGCCGAGCCCAGGCCAGCGAAAGAGAGTCTCCGTGACGATGGCTCCGCCGACGAGCGCGCCGAGATCGAGACCGACGACCGTGACGAGCGGAACGAGAGCGTTGCGCAACGCGTGTCGCATCCAGACCGCAACGGGCCCGAGTCCTTTTGCGCGTGCCGTTCGTACGTGGTCTTGCTTGATGAGATTGATCATCTCATCGCGCACGAGCCGCGTGTAATACGCAGCACCCGACACCCCGAGTGTCATCGCGGGAAGAATCACACTCACCAAGTGCTCGCCGAACGTCTTGCCGTATCCATCGAGAGGCAGCAGCCGTAGCTTGTGAGCGAGAACGAACTGCAAGAGCAACCCAAGGATGAATGTCGGCATGCTGATGCCGAGGAGACTCGTGCCGATCGCGGCATGGTCGGCGAACTTACCCCGCTTGCTCGCCGCGAAGATGCCCATGGAGACGCCCACGATCACCTGGACGAGCACCGCGACGATGGCCAAAAAGAGCGTCTTGGGCAATCGCTCCGCGAGGATGGTCGTGACTGCGCGATGCTGCTGATAGCTCTTGCCGAAATCGAGGTGAACGAAACCGACTGTCGCGCAGGTCGCATGCTCCGCGTCTTTTGGGTCGACCGTCGCGGGTCCAAAATGCAACAAACGCCGCATGAAAGTGCCGTATTGAGTAACCAACGGTTTGTCGAGACCGAGCTGCACCCGAATGCGCTCGACGTCTTTGGGACGCGCTTGCTGACCGGCCACCATGCGCGCCGGATCACTCGGAATGACATTGTTGACGACGAACGTGAGCGTCACCACCGCCCACACCACGAACACCGCCCACACGAGGCGTCGCAGCACTTGCCTCATCATGGCGCGCCTCCGAGTATCGATTCGAGGTGGCCGAACACGCCTCCCCCTAGTGTAGACCACGCTCCGTCGAAGCCGGAGACGTGCCGTCGCTGCGCGATCTCTTTGGTGCCGCGATCGATCCAGCTCTCTCTCGCATAGTCGTTCCACACCGCGTGATCGCGGAAGTCGCGCACGTAAGGTTGGTAAACGATGCGTCGCTGAAACCCGAAGGTGAAAGCCCAAGGAGCGTCGTCGCAGACCATGTGGTCGGCTTCTGTGTACATGCGCTGTCGCGCCGCGGAGTCGCTCTCTTTGCGCGCGCGGTCGAGCAGACCATCGAGCTTTTTGTTCGAATAAAACGAGCTGTTGTTCGAGTTCTCGTCGGCGATCGACTCGCTCGAAAAAATCGGCTCGAAAAAATCGGCGGGATCGGGGAAGTCAGTCTGCCAACCCACTGGCGCGATCGCCACGGTGTTGCGTCTTTGAATCATGGAAAGATACGTGGCCCAGTTGACGATCTTGAGTTCGATACGAATTCCGATCCTCGCCAACTGCTGCGCGACGACTTGACTCGTGAACTCCATGAGACCCGCCTTTGCGGCGACATAGGTGATCGTCTGTGGCCACCCACCACGACCCGTGGCCGGATCATAGGGAAAACCCGCCAGGCGCATGTGAACGAGGGCTTCCGCGAGATCGAAGTGCTGCCCCTTGAAATCAGGATCGTTCGCGAGCACAGCGGGCAAGGTGCGTGTGACGGCGGTCATGTTCGGTGCG
>JAYVXK010000594.1:0-1655 GCA_043785265.1 Myxococcales bacterium
GTCGTGGGTCGCTTGCTCGATCAACTCGGTCTCGAACACGACCTCTTGAAACGTTGGGGAGAGCACGCTCAATGACACCGCTGGTTGTGCGTACGTTGACGAGCGCGGGTTTGCTCGACTTGTTCGAGGCTCACCAAAGGGGCGAGGTCATCTCTCGGTCGCAGATCGATCCGAAGGTCGACCTCATGGCACTTGGTGCATTGGCGGATGCGATTCGACACCAGGACGTGGGCGACACCGTGCATGTGTTTGCCAACTCGAAGACTTCGCGTGAGGGAGCCCTCGAGGCACCCTCCTCGCTTGTGGGTCTTGGCCTGCTGCGAGAGGTCGCCACACTTCGCGTGACCGCGCCGAAGCGCGCGCGGGTGCGAGTCGACTGGGGCGCGTGTTCTCTGCAACTGGCGCAGGTCGCGCTTGGTTTTGGTGCGAACGAACTCGTCGGTCCGATCGCGAATCGCCGCGGGTTGCCGATCGCAGAAGACGCGTCGAAAAAAATCAAAGGCCAAGGGATGGTGAGCTTGCAAACCCTACAAATCAGGGAGATCGAGCGGGTGCTGCGTTGCGCGCATCGCACGCCGGTATTCGAGCAAGCATGGCTCGCCGCGGCAGAGCGTGAGGAGGCAGCAGCCCATGGTTGACGTAATCACTCGTGTCGAAAACAAACTGCGCGCGGGCGAGCGCCTGACGTTTGCAGATGGCGTGGACCTCTTCGGGCACAAGGACCTGCTCGCGATTGGCCGCCTCGCAAACGCGACGCGCGAGAAGCTCCACGGCGATCGCACCTACTTCAACAAGAACATGCGCATCGAAGTGACAAACGTATGCGTGGCTTCGTGCCTCTTCTGCTCGTTCGCCAAACTCGAAGAGCACATGCCCGGCGCGCACACCATGTCGCTCGAAGAGGCGTGGAACGAGCTCGAACAACGCATGGACGATCCTCCGAGCGAGATCCACATCGTCAACGGCCTCCATCCAGGGTTGCCATTTTCGTACTACGAGCAGCTGCTCCGCGGCTTCAAGCGCATCAAACCCGACGTACACATGAAGTGCTTCACCGCGGTGGAGATTCATTTCTTCGCGCAGCACTACGAGATGACTCACCGCGAGGTGCTCGAAAAATTGCGAGACGCGGGTCTCGACAGTCTGCCTGGTGGCGGCGCAGAGATTTTTCATCCTGATGTGCGCTCGCGGATCTCGGCGGACAAGGCGACGGCAGACGACTATCTCGCTGTGCATCACAGGGCTCACGCGATGGGCATGATGACCAACGCGACCATGCTCTACGGTCACATCGAGACCTTCGAGCATCGCGTCGATCACATGTTGCGGCTGCGCGCGTTGCAGGATCAGTCCATTTCCATGGGTCCGAATGCAGGTAAACTGCAAGCATTCATCCCGCTGGCTTTTCATCCCGACGGCAATGGCATGAAGAACCTGCCCGCACCGACGGCGGTCGACGATCTCCGCACCATCGCGGTCTCTCGGCTGATGATGGACAATGTCGAGCACATCAAAGCGTACTGGGTGTCGAGCGGACCGGACGTCGCACAGATCGCGCTGGCGTTCGGCGCCGACGACCTCGACGGCACGATCATTCACGAGACCATCTACAGAGCCGCGGGGAGCACGCGGCCAGAGGGTCTCGGTTACGACGA
>JAYVXK010000595.1:0-17225 GCA_043785265.1 Myxococcales bacterium
CCCGATCCCATCCCGAACTCGGAAGTTAAGCTCTTCGGAGCCGATGGTACTGCACGGGAAGCCGTGTGGGAGAGTAGGACGCTGCCGGGATTTTTTCCCGAAAGCCTCGAGTCATTCAACCGACTCGAGGCTTTTTCTTTTTTGTCTCGAGCAGTCGCCGTAACCGCAGAAAAGGACTCAGAGCCAGAGGTTGCGCGTTAACATCCGGCGGTGTCTCGGATGCGTTTGCCAGGGTCTCGTCGCGTGAAGATCGCCGTGAGCACGATCGCCGCATTCATCGTGGTTGCCAGTCTCGCATTCGGTCCTTTGGTGCGCTCGCGGGTGGCGAGTGAGGCAACCAAGAGGGGTCTCACTGTCACCGTCCACTCCGTCTCACCTGGATGGTTCGCGGTCGAGCTGCACGGTGTTGAGGTTGAATTCGAAGGCGTCGAAGGCATCACCACCAAGATCGACACGGTTCGCATCGAGTTGACGGCTGGATTCGCCCTCCAAGAGGTGGCGGCCAGTGGGTCGGCGATCGAGGCTTCTGGCACTCCGGAACAACTCGAGGACCGTTTGACGGCTTGGCGACAACGCCACCCTCCATCGACGGCTCCCTCACCTGCTCATGCGACGCCCCTCCGAGTGGAGCAGCTCGCGCTTCATTGGAGGCCAGCGCCTGAGTCCGCGGACGATCTGAGTGTGACAGGTGCCTCCGCTCACAAGGATGATGATGGTTGGCATCTCGCGGCCGAACAGCTCAATGTCGTCCACGCTGATGCGTCTCTTCGCGTGGCGACCGCAAGCCTGGATCTCGATTCGGCCCGCAAACTCGCCTCGGCGCATGCGTCCAGTCTCGATGTGTCTCTCTCTCTGCCGGCGGACGCGCCGCCTCCTCCACCGCCCAGCGGGTTGACGCCTCCCTCGCCTAACAAGAACGACGATGTGTTCACGCCGCTCGTGAGTTTGCCCGACCTCCACCAACTGCGCGCGCGCGCCCAGCTTCTGGCCGACGCGATCGCTGGCCACACCACCGACAACGCACACATCGAAACCGATGCGATGTCACTGACCATCACGCGTGAAAAGGAATCACTCTCCTTAGGTCCAGGCAAAGCGACGTTCGTCCGAAACCTAGGGTCTCTCGATTTGGAGTTCATTGCTGGACAAAGCGCGACCCCGTTTGCCGTGCACACGACCTTGCCGTTGGATGCCAGTGACGTCGTCGCATCCTTGTCGGGCGGCCCAGTCTCTCTCTCTCTCTTGGGTGTTCATGAAGGTGCGATGGGCGTGCGACGCCCAGAAAATGCCTTACTTGGAGGCAAAGGCCGGGTGGTCTTGGATGGGAAGGGACAAGCGTTGACGTTTGATGGCGACCTGTCTCTCCGCGGCTTAACCATCATGCAGCCGCGCATTTCTGCAGACCCGATCGTTGGCCTCGACCTCTCCGCGTCTGCGCGCGGCGTGTTGGATGATCAAGGAACCCTTAGACTCGACGACGCGGATCTAAGTATGGCGGCACTCCACGTGCGCGGCCACGGTTCACTGACGCAAGCCAGTGATCACTTCGAGGGCGCAATGTCTGTAGAAGTGCCAGCGGCCAGCTGCCAATCGCTGCTCGATAGTGTACCTGTCGCGCTCTTGCCGCACCTCATGGGCACTCGTTATCGAGGAACACTCGCGATCAAGGCGCTCACTCAGTTCGACTCGCGCAAACTCGACGACCTCGTACTCAAATACGACGTGTCCGACGAATGCCACACAGTGCAAGTTCCCCAGGACTTGGACAAGTCGCGCTTCACGGGCACATTCGAACACGAAATCGTCGACAAAAAAGGCGATCCGGCGACGATGACGACTGGACCCAGCAGCGAGTGGTGGACCGACATCGACGAGATCAGTCCCTTCATGCAAGTCGCTGTTCTCACCACGGAGGACGGGTCGTTCTACCGACACCACGGTTTTAATCACAACGCCATCCGCGCGTCGCTCATCGCCAACCTCAAGGCGCACAAGTTCGTCCGTGGCGCGAGCACCATCACCATGCAGCTCGCCAAGAACTTGTTCTTGTCGCGAGAGAAGACGCTCTCTCGCAAGTTCGAGGAGGTCATCTTGGCGACCTACTTGGAAGACACCTTCTCCAAGCAAGACATCATGGAACTCTACTTGAACCTGATCGAGTTTGGCCCTGATGTCTATGGCGTGGCTCAAGCCGCCGATCACTACTTCGGTCGCAAACCCAGCGAGCTCAACTTGGTGGAGAGTCTGTTCCTCGCGAGCCTT
This sequence comes from Myxococcales bacterium, assembly GCA_043785265.1. Taxonomy (GTDB): domain Bacteria; phylum Myxococcota_A; class Polyangia; order Polyangiales; family Polyangiaceae; genus JANYHY01. The sequence goes on from JAYVXK010000595.1 coordinate 2,263, forward strand.
CTTCCCAATCCCATCGAGCTCCACAAGAAGCTCTACGAGAAGGGCGACCCACCAGATTGGTGGCTCAGGAAGATCCAGGGGCTGATGCAAAGTGCAGCTAAAAATGAGCGCATTTCACCAAGCGAACTCACAGAAGGCCTCGCTGAGAAGTTGGTCTTTCATCACGACGGCGACCCGCCGCCCCTTCCGCGCAACGCACCCGGACCCGTGAGACTGAGCACGCCGGACACGTGGGACACTCCCAACTGACTCCGCTAAGCTCCGTCGCGTGAACTACAAGCGACTCTTCTCGCGCTTCCTCAGTGCAGCTCCTGATCGCGTTCACTTCGCTGCGCATAGTCACCACTACTGGCCTGATGTCACCTTCGCCGCGCATGAGCGCGCGTGGCTCGACGCTGCAGACTCAGCGGACCAAAAGTGGGAAAAAATATTCGGAGACGTGATCCCTACCGCACAGTCTCATGTCGCGCGCATTCTCAAGTTGCCCGCTCGCACCAGCGTTGCTTTTGGTCCCAACACGCACGAATTTTTGGTGCGCATCTTGTCGTCGTTGCCGGCCAACCGACCGCATCGCATTCTGACGAGCGATGGTGAATTCCACTCATTTTCAAGGCAGATCGCGCGCCTCGAGGAAGACGGGCTCGCCACAGTCGTTCGCGTACCATGTCATCCGCATGCGACCTTCGTGGACCGTTGGCAAAAGGCAGCGAGCACAGACAACTTCGATCTCGCGTATGTCAGCCAAGTCTTCTTCGATTCTGGATATGTAGTCGCCGATCTCGAAGGGTTGGTGTCCGCGATTGCCAACCAAGACACTGTGATCGTCATCGATGCCTATCACGGCTTTTGCGCCATCCCGACGGATCTGTCGCGCATTGCCAATCGCGCGTTTTACGTCGCCGGCGGGTACAAGTATGCGATGAGTGGAGAGGGCGCGTGCTTCATTCACGCACCTGAGGGTTGGGTCGATCGCCCACGATTTACGGGATGGTTTGCTGCGTTCGGCGCACTCGAGGGCAAGCAAGACGGACCCGTTCCTTATGCTCCTGGTGGGGCCCGCATGATGGGCGCGACATTCGACCCAAGTGGTCTGTACCGCTTCGTCGCTGCGATGGACTTGCTCGCGCGCGAGAAGATAGAGATCCATGACATTCATGATCACGTACTTGGACTTCAGAGGCTCTTCGTCAGTGAGCTCGCGCAGCGCAAGACCCCTCTGCGCGAAGACGCTCTGATCGTCCCTCTGTCCACTCCGAGTCGCGGACACTTCTTGACCTACCAGTTGACCGACGCGCATCACGTGCACGCGCGCTTGCGGGACGCTGGAGTGGTAGTCGATGTTCGCGGTGATCGTTTACGCCTAGGTTTTGGCCTCTATCACGATGACCAAGACATCATCGACGGGGTCGCCCGCATCGCTGTTGCCCTCGCGGAATAGCGGACCACGACAGACGGTTTTGGACGGCATGGCGAGACGGGCGACGCAGTTTTTGCTTTTGCTCTTCACCTTGGGCCTCATCGGTTGCGATCACGCGACCAAGATCGGCGCGAAGGCAGCGCTCGAGGGTAAGGGGCCGCTAGACTTGTTCGCGGGCGTGATCGACCTTCGCTACACCGAAAATCGCGACACAGCCTTCAGTGCGCTCGACCAATTTCACTTCGCTGGCAAGAGCATGGTGATCGCCGCTCTCGCGACTGCAGCGCTCGTCGCCATTGCGTACGCATGGTGGCGTCGTCGTCATGCACCGCTCGTAGAGCAAGCAGGCTTCGCGCTGGTGGTTGCCGGAGCCCTGGGTAACGTGGGAGATCGCCTCGCACGCGGCTACGTGGTCGACTTCATTCACGTTGCGCATTGGCCCGTGTTCAACGTCGCAGACGCGGCCATCGTCGCCGGTGCGCTCGTGCTGATCCGGTCGCGCGTGCACACCCCTAAGATCGTATAAACCGCGCTATCATGATGGATCATGACGCAGCCGGCAGACGTTAAGGTCAACCTTCATCAGTTGCTCAAGGCCATGATCGAAAAGGGCGCGAGCGACATGCACATCACGACGGGCTCGCCGCCGTTGCTGCGCATCGATGGTTCGATTGTGCCGCTCAAGTTGCCGCCGATGGGCCCGGTCGAGACCAAACAACTTTGCTATTCGATCTTGACCGAAGAACAGAAGATCCAGTTCGAGAAGACCAACGAGCTCGATCTGTCGTTTGGCATCAAGTCGCTCTCTCGCTTCCGCGCGAACATCTTCACTCAGCGCGGTGCTGTCGCTGGAGCGTTTCGAACGATCCCGTTCAAGATTCTCAGCTTCGAGGAGCTGGGATTGCCGCAAATCATCGCGGATTTTGCTGCCAAACCGAGCGGTCTTGTGTTGATCACGGGCCCCACTGGTAGCGGCAAGTCGACCACGCTTGCGTCAGTCATCGACAAGATCAACTCAGAGCAGCGTCTGCACATCATCACAGTCGAAGACCCCATCGAGTATCTGCATCCGCACAAGATGAGCGTGGTCAATCAGCGCGAGGTCGGCACCGACACCGAAGGTTTCAAAAACGCGCTCAAGTACATCTTGCGCCAAGACCCAGACGTCGTGCTGGTGGGCGAGATGCGCGACCTCGAGACGATCGAGGCCGCCCTGACGATCAGCGAGACAGGTCACTTGGTGTTTGCGACGCTCCACACCAACAGCGCGATCAGCACGATCAACCGCATCATCGACGTTTTCCCTCTGCATCAACAACAGCAGGTGCGCGCGAAGTTGTCCTTCGTGCTCCAAGGAGTCGTGAGTCAGCAACTCATCCCGCGGGTCGGCGCGCCCGGTCGTGCTCTCGCGATGGAGGTGCTCATTCCCAATCAAGCCATTCGCAACTTGATCCGCGAGGACAAGATTCATCAAATCTATTCGCAGATGCAGGTCGGTCAAAACACGCACGGCATGCAAACGCTCAATCAGTCGCTGTATTCGCTCTACGCCCGCCGCATGATTTCGCTGGAAGACGCGCAGGGACGATCGATGGAACCAGAAGAACTACGCATGATGCTCGAGGGTCGAAGCGCCGGGCAGCTCGCGGGCCCAGCCCCGCAGCAACCACAACGCCGCTGACTATTCGCGGCTCAGTTCATCGCGCAGTGCCTTTGCGAGATAGGTGTACTCCGCGCGTGAGTTGTACACCTGGGCGCTGATGCGCACGAGACGCTGAGGCGGTCGCGGCCATGGGACGATCGGCACCTCGATCGCATGCCGCTCAAGAAGCGCGTCTTGCAGGGGCTCAGCGATGAACGTCGAACTCGACCCAGCACTCTTGCGATCGACGAGCGGCACCGCGGCCATCGAACCCACCATCGATTCCGGGCACGGCGCGGACACACTCAACGCGTCGCACAGGATCGCGCGCGCCTGGATCGCGAGTGCGCGATTCATCTGCATGACACGCGCAAATCCGCCTGAAACTAGCCCGTTCATGAACTCCAAAGCATTCTTCACGCAGAGAGCTGCGGTGGGATCACTCGTGCCGACCCAGTCCATTTCGAGCCAGTACTTCGACCGACCGGCGCGGGGAGAGTTGGCGCCGTGACTGATGGTGAGCGGTCGCACCAGACTCTGTTTGTCTTCGCGCACGTAGAGCATGCCCACGCCTTTGGGTGCACACATCCACTTGTGGCAGTTGGCTGTGTAGTAGGCGACGCCAAGGCGAGAGAGATTGACGGGCACCATCCCAGGCGCGTGCGCCCCGTCGACGAGCACGTCCACGTTCTTGGCGTGTGCGACAAGTGCGATCGCCTCGAGTGGCAACACCATGCCTGTGGGACTCGTGACGTGGTCAATCAACAAGAGGCGCGTTTTAGGTGTGATTTTAGCCTCGATCGCGCGCACGATGTCGTCCTCGGTGGCGATCGGAAAGGGTATCCGGGCCACGACCACTCGCGCGCCGCTCGCGGCCGCAACGAAGTCCAGCGCGTTCTTGCACGCGTTGTACTCATGATTGGTGGTGAGCAGCTCGTCGCCTGGCTCGAAATGAAGCGACCGCAAGACCGTGTTCACCCCTGTGGTCGCGTTGGTCACGAATGCGAGCAGCGAAGGCGCACAACCCACGAAGCCTGCGAGCGCCTCGCGTGACGCATCGAGCAGCGGCTCCAACTCTCTCATCATGAAGCGCACGGGCTCTCGCTCGAGACGCGCCCGCAGTTCGTTCTGTGCCTCGAGGACCACGCGCGGCGTCGCGCCGAACGAACCATGATTCAAAAACACCACGTCCGAATCGAGCGTCCAGTGCGACGCCAGGGCTGAGCGTGCGGGGAGCGCCGGCGTCGTCACTTCTTGCGCGGAACGTAAGGAGGCTTGACGTTGAGCGCCGCACCAGCGGCAATCACGTCTGGATCGACGAGACCAGCTGAAAATAGCGCTTTGATGAGATCCGGACCGCGTTTGCGATCGTGCATTGCGCCAAGCGAAACTGCGGCAATGATCCGCACGGGTACCGGCGCTGCATTGGGCGGCGCGTCGAGTTGAGACGTCTTCCCGCGCGCGTCTTCGATCTTTGCGTTGGAGGCGCTCGCAAACGCGCTCAGCCACGCGCTGTTCGCCTGCCCGAGCACGAGTGGAAACTTCGCGAGCAACGGACCGACTTCTGTTGGCTTGTCGCGCGCAACCAAGACGAGCACCCGTTCGATCAACACGCGCGTCGTGACCGTGCCTTGAGTCAGCGCGATGGTGCTGAGTTTGTCGGCGTCATCGAACCTGCCGTGATAGCGCGCGAGACGAGAGAGACGCAGCGCGTGCAGTGGACGCTCTTCGGTGCCTTTCCATTTGTCAGCGATCTTGTCGGCGACGTCCAACTCGCCACCGTTGAGAGCCATGTCCATCGCGACGAGATCGCTCCATGGGGCTTCGTCGTCCGCCATCTCTAGGATCGCGTCGCCATGGATGGTCGCGTTGCCCGCGAGCACGTCTTCTGCGATCGTCAAAGAGGCTAAAAATGGGAGCTTTCGTGCTTCTGGAGGCACTGCCTCGAGCGCGCTTTGCAGTCCAGAGCCATCCACGCGTTCGTACGCGGCTGCCGCTCGTACGACCGCAACGTCCGCCGAGTTTGCGTCGAGTTCCTCGGTCGCTTTGAGTGCTTCGTCGAGTCGATCGCCGAGCAACGCCACACGCGCAGCGAGCACGCGGGCCGGTGGATACACCGCCGAGAATTGAACTGCAGCAAGCGCACCCTTACGTGCGAGAGCTTCGTCACCTGTGTCGAGCGCGATGACTCCGAGCCATGCTGCGATGCCGGGAGTCTCCACCACGAGGAGCCCCGCCTGCACCTCTTCTTTGGTCTTCGCGTAGTCGCGCTTGTCCACCGCAAGGATCGCCGCGAGCGCATGAGGCACCGCCCGCAGGCCAACGGGAAGTAGCTCGGCTTTGGCGATCGTCTCGAGTACCTCGGGCGGCGCTTGCTCTCCGCGCGACGGATCCCGTCCCCACGCGAGCGCGACGAGGGCTTGCCCCTCGATGCGATCAGGCCACTTCGCACGAAAGGCCTTCGCGAGTTCTGCCGCTTTGATCGGATCGCCATCGACTGCGGTTTCGCGAATCAATCCGATGTGAGCAATGACGAGCTCGGGATCGAGTTTGGTCGCGGCCTCGTAACGCTCGCGTGAACGCCCGTCTCCAGCGCGTTCGAGAGTCGCCCCCGCGAAAAGTTGGTACCACGCGTCTTGTCCGCTCACCGGGTCCCACTTGGAGAGCAGTGCTGCGGCACCCGCGGTATCGCCTTGAAACAGGAACGAAGCCATCAGCGCGAACGCGACGTTTTTTTCTGGCACGTTCACTTCGTGAGCGCGGGTGATGTTCTCTTCGAACGCGAGATCAGAGCCGCCCTTGAGCAGGCCCGAGAGCGCACGCTCATGCAACCAATCGAGAGCCGCGCGATCTGATCGCGAATCGATCTCGAAGATGTGATTAAAACGATCTTCGGTCGGTCCCAAGAGCGAAGCTTGACTCGAACGCAGGTCTGCCTCGACCTGATCAAGGCTCTTTTCAGCCTCCAAATGCGCTTTTGCGCGCTCGCCACGAATGTAACTCAGCGCACCGATACCGCCGCCCGCAAGCAATACGGTCACGACGATGAGAGGGATCAACGCGCGACGCCGAGGACGATCAGCGCGCGCCCATTTGATTTCGGTCTCTGCTCTTCCAGGAGGTTCGAACACGCCCGCAAGCGCAAGCGCATCGAGCACATCTTGAGCATGCGGAACGCCCGCCGGTGGTGCAGCGGCAACAGGCACCGCGAACTCCTGCTCTGCTGGTTGCTGCGCTGGCTGGGGCGGCGGACGCTCCATTGGCAAGCCCATGCCGGCTGGGACTGCAGGTGGCCTCGGCAGCGCGGGAATGTCTTGCGTCGAGAATGCTTGCGCGGTCGGCGCGTTGGTCGAAAATTTCCGCGGACCGGTAGCCATGGCCTTTACCTGCTCCTCGAGGGGGAGGGGGGGCGGCAAGGAGAGCGGCTTCGGTGGAGGTGTCGGTGGAGGAAGCGACCGCGGTTTGGGCGGCATCGACGGCGGTCTCGCGGCTGCGAGCGCAATGTCGTCGCGCATCAGCGTGGGCGCCGCGCCCGAGTCGTCTGGACCATTCACGTCGATCGGGATGTCTTTGATGGCGGTCTCGATGTCGCCAAACGACTCCTGCATCTTGCGCGGTTCAGCCGGTGCAGTTCGCGCGACCTCGGCCGCGACTGCTCGCGTGCCTGCGCGCGCTTGCATGGGTCGATACACTTTCGCCCGCTCGATCCACATCTTGGTCTCGCCGTCCGAGAGACCAAACTGCACCGCGCGTTCGAACACTTTTTCAGCCCGTTCGGCGTCTCCGCGACGGAGCAACACCTCTCCGAGCATGCGATAGACGAGGCCATCGCGGGGCGCGACTTTGCCCGCGGTGACGAGCACCGCCTGCGCCTCCGCCAGCTTGTGCGTGTTCATGTACATGCGCGACACCGCCACGAGCACAGGCACATTGGTCGCGTACTTTTGCGTCGCAAAATCGGCGACTTGTTGGACGAGCGTCGTGCGCACCGATCCACGCAGCGCTTCGCACATGGCGATCGTGCTTGCCGCATCCGGGTTTCGCTTCCAGCGCTGCGAGATGTCGTCGATCGATTCGGTCATTGCCGCGAAAATCAGGGGGAAAAGCGGGGAGTCGAAGATAGCAGGCACGACTCGCTCACGAAACAGAAACGCAGGCCTTGTTTACAACAACCTAGAGCCTTGTTTCACAACGACTCCAAGCGCTGTTTCACAACGGCCTAGAGCGTTGCTTCACAACGACCCCTCGACACCAATACTCGGCACCGAAACAGGCCCAAGATAGACCGGTTCACACGAGGAGGTATAGCTGCCGGGACTGCCCGATGTGGTGCACTGCACACCGATGGCTTCTTTGGTGAGCGTCACGTTCATGCCTTCGATCACGAACGCAATCGATCCTGTCTTGAACACTCTCCAGCGTTTTTCGAGTCTCACGTCGACGCGAAAAAACGGCGGCAAACGCTCCTCGTTGAACGGCGGCACGGGAAACCCGTTGATGGTCTTGGAGTAGGGACGCCCCGTGTACATCATGAACCGCGCGCCCGCTCGCCACCCCGCGCCCAGATCGAACGCGCCCATCACATTGAGTACGTGCGTGCGATCGAACTCGCTGGGGATTTCCATCCATCGCGACGATCGGAGCTGTCCAAAGTCGCCGCGACCAGTCACCACCAAGCCTTGCGTCTCACGAGTCGATCGCGACAGAGTGTAGGAGAGCCAGCCCGTGAATCGTTTGGTGAGGTCGCGTTTGATCAAAAGCTCCAAACCAATCGCCCGCCCACGCACCCGCTGATCCAGACAGCTGCTCTTGATGCCATCGCCAAATCCTGATCCGGAATCGAGGCAAGTCGCGGTGGCGTCCGTGAGACCGAGATAGTCGTGCAAGAAGACGGTCGCCGTCGCAGTGAACTCGAGCGGCAGTTTGACCTCGACTCCTTGGCTTGCTTGCAGCGAAGTCTGCAGCCCAGTGTTCAAGCGACCGAGCTGCAGGCCTGGCACCGGTACGGGCAGACTTGGCGGTTGATGCGACACGCCGAATGTTGTGATCCACGTGGTGCGCGCGTTCACGCTCACGCGAGTGGCAAGTCGAGGATCGACGCCCACGATCGCAGTCGCCCTCATCAATGAGTCTGAAAATAAGCCGAACCGCGGAGCGCTTTGCCCCGACGCGGGACGCGAAGTGAACAGGTCGAAACGCAGACCAGGTACGACTTCGACGCGCTTGTTCGCCTTCCAGATTCCGTCGGCACGCACGCCGATCACGACGTCGTCGCGATCTGGATACAACGATCGAGCGTCGGAGAATCCACCCGCCACGTTGTTGGTGACCGAGTAGTGATCGAGCAAGACGTCCGCGCCGTAGCGCATCTTGAGCACGTCTGTCGCGCGCTCCTCGCCCTCGACTCGCAGACCGAGTGTCTTGGCGTAGACCTGACTCGACTCGGTCGCGCTGTTTCCGGCGATGGAGTCTTCGAGTCCGAGAGTCGCAGCGAGTCGCACGTGTCCGCCGCTCGTGTCGTGGTCGTAGCGAAGGTCCGCGCGATGAAATTCGGTTTTGAACAGCGGATAAAAAGGCCCGACCACGTCCTCGTTGCCGTCGAGCTGTCGGTGGCGTGAGCGAGTATCGATTTCGTCGAAGCTGCCAAACCAAAAGAGCGAGATCCGATCGTGAGGCGCGAGCTTGTATGCGATGCGCGTTTGGTAGTCCCAATACGCGACGCGTGTGTCCTTGGCGACCAGCTGAACGATCGCCGCGGTGTAGCTGTATCGACCTGCTGCGAGCACTGTCAGTCGACCGTCGAGCAAAGGAAACTCGAGGAGCGCACCCGCATCAAACAGGCGAATATTGGCCTCTCCGTGAAGCTTTCGCGCCGGCGGCAGTGTCTGACCGTCGAGAATTCCGCCGGCGTAACGGCCGTAGCGAGCGGGGTAACCACCAGGATAAAACTCGACCGACTCGATGAGTCCTGGGTGCACGACGCTCGGTCCGAGCGCGAGGTGATAAAGCAACGGCACGCGGATGCCGTCGAGGAAGTATCCCGTGTTGCCAGGAGGCGCGCCGCGAACGAAAAAAAACGGAAGCCCGCTCACGATCGGTGTGACACCAGGGAGCACTTCGATGGCGCGAAATGCATCGCCGAATGCGCCGGGCATTTGCCGAACCTCTCCGCCGCCCATCCGCGTGCCGCCGACTTCGAGACGCTTGCCGTGCACGATCACTTCTTCGACACCAGACTTTGGCGCACCCGCGTCCTGTGTCGCTGCATCTGCGCTCGACGAGCCGGCGTCGAGAGGCGGCGGCAGTACTTCGGGCGGATGGAACTCCACGCGCATCCGAATGCGTGCTGCGACATTCGTCTCTCCGCGATGAGCGGGCGTGAACGTCCATCCGTACGCTGCAGAGAGCGCAGCAGCAGCGAATGGGTCGTCGCCGCTGATGATGTGCGCGTCTCTCACGTACCCAGCATTCGAGACCAACAATTCGACGACGACGATGGCCTCTCCACTAGCGGCATCGGGATAGGGCACGGTTCCAGCGTCTTGCGCGACAGGCGCAACGAGCGGCGGTGGCGAGTCGTCCGCGTACGCGAATCCGGCTAAAAATAAGGCCGCGAGCGCGATCGCGACGACGATCGCAGACCACGCTTTCACGGACGGGCCGACGAAGCTCGGTACTCCTCACGCACCCGTCGCATGAGATCAACATCGACGATGAGTTCAATCGCCGTCCGCGCCAGGGCTCGCGCCGCATCGGCACACGTCTGGATGCCACGCGCACTTATCGCGGCGCGCGCAAAAGCATGTTCGTGAATTTGTGACTCGCCGCGTTCGACGATGCCCAGCCACGGATGAATGCTCGGCACGACGTGAGAGACATCACCCATGTCCGTAGAACCTGCCCCCGCTGTCGGATCCGTCTCGGCGGGCGTCCGACCAAGAGCGCGGGCATGTGCACCGAACGCCCTCGCGAGCTCCATGTTGTTCACCATCTCTCGGTATCCTTGCCGGATTTGCATCTCGAGCCGCACGTCGCTCGCCAGTGCTGCAGCGCGCGCGCACCTCTCGACGATCGCTCGCACGCGATCGAGCTCGGCCCCGTCCATCGCGCGCACGTTCACCTCGCACGCGGCATGCTCGGGGATGATGTTCACGGCTTGTCCGCCATCGCAGACGATGCCGTGGACCCGAACGCCGTCTCTCATGTGCACGCGCTGTCCGTCGATCAACCGCAGCGTATCGAGGCACGCTGTGAGTGCGCTCGACCCAGCATGAGGCGCGGCGGCCGCGTGTGCAGGCTTGCCGAAGAACGAGAAGCTGTACCAATACGAGGCGAGCGCGGGGTGCGCGAGGATGTCGCGATCGAAGGGATGAAACATCATCGCCGCGTCGATATCGGCGAACGCACCTGCCTCGATCAGCTTGATTTTGCCGCCTCCGCCTTCTTCTGCGGGAGTGCCGTAGAGCACTACTTCGCCACCTGCATCTGCCACGACACTCGCCGCAGCGAGGAACGCGCCCACACCGCCCGCCGCGATCAGATTGTGACCGCACGCGTGACCGATCTGGGGAAGAGCATCGTACTCAGCCAGAATCGCCACGCGCGTCCCGCCTGATTTTCCGGCGCGCGCACGAAGCGCGGTGGACAGCCCAGCGAACCCACGGTCCACGGCGAAACCGCGTTGCTCGAGGAGGTCGGCGATCCATGCGGCGGCTTTGTGCTCCTCCCATCGGAGCTCTGGGTTTGCGTGAATGTCGCGACTCAATTTTTCGAGAGCCGAATGCTCTTTGGCGTGCGCTGCGTCGATTCGTGTAGCCAGTTCGCTGGGGAGCATGCGCGGCGATTGTATGCGAAAAGGCGCGCCACATCGCGGGTGCTGGCGAGAGCGCCCGCGCGGCCCAGATCGACTATGATTCGCGCATGCGTTTGGTTGCGTCTTTGGTCGTGCTGCTTGCTTGCGCGGGGTGTCCCGGCAAGAAAAGTGAGCCTGAAATACGGTCTTTGGCGGAGAGTACGAGTGCAGTCGTCCCGCCCCGCTTCAACAGCGAGAAGGTCACGCGCGAAGACAAGGCGATGGGGACGCACCTGACCTTCGCCGCCTACACGACCAACACGACCGACACCGCGGCCATCAACAAAGCATTCGATGCCGCCATCGCAGAAATCAACCGCATCGAAGCGTTGATGACGACATGGCAGCCAACCAGCGATCTATCGAAAGTGAACGAGGCCGCAGGCAAGCGCGCGGTCGTCGTCAGCAAAGAAACCTACGACGTCGTCGCCGAGGCGATTCACGCGTCCGAAATTTCGGAGGGCACTTTCGACATCACGTTCGAGAGTCTGCACGGTCTATGGAAGTTCGATCAAGATCTCGATCCGCATCCGCCGACCGAGGCTCAAGTGAAAGCCAAGCTTCCTCTGGTCGACTACAAGCACATCAAGCTCGATCCGAAGACGACGAGCATCATGCTCGACACAGTCGGCGTGCGCATCAGTCTCGGCGGGATCGCCAAAGGCTACGCGGTCGACAAGGCAGTCGCGAAGCTGGACGAAGCCAAAATCAGCTCGTTTTACGTGCAAGCAGGCGGTGACCTCTTCACGCGGGGCACCAAACCCGATGGCACCGAATGGCAAACGGGGGTGCACGATCCCCGTGGCGCAGACGGGACATTCTTTGCGCTGCTGCCGACGAGCGACCACGCGTTCAGCACGGCGGGAGACTACGAGCGCGCATACATCGTGGACGGCAAGCGCTATCACCACATCATCGATCCGCGCACGGGGTTCCCCGCGACGGCGTGTCGCAGCGTCACGATCTGGGCACCCACCGCGTTGCTCGCTGACGAACTCGACGATGCTGTGTTCATCTTGGGTCCAGAGAAAGGTCTCAAGCTCGTGGAGTCGATCGATGGCGTGGGCGCGGTCATCGTCGACGCAAAGAACACCGTTTGGATCAGCGAGCGCCTCAAAGGCAAACTGATGATCCGCAGCACGCCGACCGACGGTCTCTAGACGCTAGCGTTTGGTGAGCACTCTGCGAGCGGCACTCTCGAGGTCGCGTGCCGATCGCACTTCGACGACCTCGGTGCACTCGCGTGCGTAGCGACTCATCGCGCTGTCACCAGAAGCCCATTGAGCGCGAGGCTCTGGACATAGCCAAATCAATGCGCGTGCGCGATCGCGGACGCGCGCGAGGATCTCGGATGAGGCCTCGTGGTAGTTCGTCCGACCGTCTCCGAGGATGACCACTGTCGTGCGGCGATCGAGCGATGACAAGATGCGTTCGTCGAACGCGCGGAGGACGCGACCGTAGTTGGAGTTGTCGGCAACCGACACGACGCCACCGCCATAAGCGATCGCGAGCGCGCGATGAATGCCTTCGCGAGCAAACAGATCGGTCGTCTCTCCGAGCTCGCTCACGAATACGAAGCTGCGTGTCTCGGAGAAGAGGTCCTGCGCGGCGTAGGTGAACTCGAGCAAGAATGTCGCGACCGCGCGGACCGAATCGCTCACGTCGCAGAGCACGATGAGTCGAGGTCGATCTCTGCGCCGTCGCTTGCGCACCAGTCGAAACGGTACTCCCGCGGTTGCGAGCGCACTCTTCAGCGTGCGATGAGGATCGATGCGTCCACGCAAGGCGCGCCGTTTTCTTGCGCGCTCGGCACCGCGAAGTCGCGCCGCGAAGCTTCTGACGGCGCGACGCACGTCGTCGATCTCCGAAGCGAGCAGAGCACTGAATGCTTTGTCCGACACGGTTCGCGCTGCGGGCGCTTGTTGCTCAGCGACGCGCGCTCGCACCCGATGACGAATTTCGTTCGTCGCGCGATCGAGCTCATTTTCAAGCGCTTTGGCGAGCGTTTCGCCGCGCTCGCCCATGGCGTCGACCAACATCGCCCGCAAAGCCGCGAGCGTTTGACGGGCCCGAGGCGCGCCAATCACGTCCACCATTCGCTGCGCGAAAAAGCCCGCCTGCATGGGAGACACAAGCGCTCCCAGTGCGCGCTCCATCCCCGCGAGCTGCATCAAGCGATCGAGTGCAGCGCCACCTTCGAGCAGATCGCCGAGCCGGTCGTCACCGGTTTGGTCTTCGGCGAGTCGGTCGAGCAGATCGCGCAGCGCGCTCAGCTCGGCCTCTGTGAATCCCGCGTTCGCGAGTCGCTCGAAGAGTGTTCGTCCTGTCGCCGACGTCGCGAAGAACTCATGGAACGCGCGATCGAGTTTCTCGCGATCGCTCTGCACACAAACGAAGACTGACGCGAGAGCTTCATGCAGCGTGTCTCGATTTTCGAGGCCTACGAGTTGCACCACGCGGACTGCGTCGATCGCTTGCGTGGTCGACACGCGAACGCCTTCGCGACGGACACGCCACACGAACTCATCGAGGAGCCTCAGGAGCGCGCGTGCGTCGGCCACTTAATTGGTCTGTGTTGTTGGCTCTGCGAGTAGCGAGGCGATCTCACGCTCGAGCGCGCCACCACCGCTGGGATCAAAACCCACGGAGACATCGCGAATCACGCCTCGTTTGTCGATCAAGAACATCGTGGGAATGCTCTTGACGCGGTAGGTCTGCGACGTGAACCCGCCAGGGTCGGACGCTACCGTGTAACGCATGCCGTTCTCTTGAACAAACAAGGTTGCCCTCTCGACGGGGTCCGTCGTGACGCCAACGACCGTTAGACCTTGTGCACCATACTTTGCCTGCCAGCCTGCGAGGATCGGCGTGGTCATGCGGCACGGGCCACACCACGTCGCCCAGAATTCGACGACCATCACGCGCCCACGCAAGGACTGTACGTTGGGCAACGTGCCGTTGACCGCGAGCAACTGAGTGAAGGCAGGCGCGAACACGCCGACGTATTCCATGCGTGCGATCTCGTCGCTCGTGGGTCGTGCGACCAAGGTCACGTGTGCCGATCGAAGCGTGTCGTCATGCTTGAGAGTGAGTTCGACGACGTCCGACACATGGTGTGCAGTCACCGCACGCATCACGTCTTCAGGGCTCGAGACTGCCGCGCCGTCTACTTTCACGATGCGGTCTTCATCGCGAACACCGGCTTTTTCAGCTGGAGAAGTGCGAATCACATGGACCACGCGCACGCCATCGAGGACCGAAGTCATCTCGACACCGAGCCAACCTTGATTCGAGTTCACGATGCCCGCGGCGTTCGATGGAGGTCGGGCGGCGTCTCCTGCGAGGGCTGAAGCCGCCAGCAGCAACGTCATCGCGAAGAGAGCTGCACGCATCCGACTCAATCGTAGCATCGGTGTTGATACGATGGACGTGGCAAGAGGGTTTGCCCGTTGGACCCACAAAAGCGACGTAGCGCGCTTGGCCCTGCCACGCGCGCTACGTAAGTTCCGGCGCCGCCCCCGCCCATTAAAGTGCGGCACTCGCGACGCCCCCTCGGGTGACAGTGAGCGCGGGAACTTTTCCGCTGCTCGAACGTTAAGCTCTCAAGCCAAGAAATCTAAGGAAGCGCGAAGGATCAAAGAAAAGCGAAGTTAGCGAAAGCCAAGTTGCTGGGGGAAAAGGGGTAATCCCAGCGTGCGTCGCAGCCCACGACGCTCCCTCCCTTGAGCAGCAGACGTGCCAGAGTGGCGAAAACCCGCAAATCCTGCGGAATTTGCCGTTGATTGATGGTTCTCTGCCCGCGGGGGGAGACATCGAAGTCATGGTTGGCACGAGGGTGCGAAAAGATTTCAGACTTGAACCACCCAAGGATGAACACCCCAACGTGTGGTCACGCCTTCCGCTGCATTCTCAACCAATTGACAACAATTGCGTCCCGAGTATGGTTCGCGCCCGCTCTGCTTTGGCCGAGCCAATCGCACTCAAAAAGAGCGCCCATAGCTCAGCTGGATAGAGCACTGGTCTACGGAACCAGTTGTCGGAAGTTCGAATCT
>JAYVXK010000596.1:0-5659 GCA_043785265.1 Myxococcales bacterium
CCACGACCGAAGACGAAGGCGCCGTGGTCGGACCAGGCACGGTCGGCTCGGGTCGAGGACGCGCGTGCCTACCAGGCTGGATGGTCCGTCGTAGCCGAGCAGCTTCGCCACTGCGCTGTTGGCGTAGACAGTCACGCCACCGACGTGCACCACGATCGCGTCTGGTGTGCCTTCGATGAGGGCGCGAAAGCTCTCCTCCGATCGTGCGAGGCGCTCTTGCGCGACAAGACGCTCGGTGGTGTCACGCGCGATGCCGACGAGCAGGCCCTCGCCAACCCGCTTCGCGCTGACTTCGAGGACACGTTGTGTTCCGTTCTTGGTGCGAAAAGCGCGCTCCGTCACCGCGGTGCGCCCAGAAGCGAGAACCTCGCGCCGCAAAGGAAGTCGCTCGAACTCGTCAGGGTGCCAGAAGAAGTCCGAGACGAGGCAACCCACCAGCTCGTCGAGAGTCCTACCCAGCATCTCGCTCGCGCGCGGATTGACCCAGCGAATCCTCAGCGATTCGTCCGTGACGAACAATCCGTCCGACGCGCCCTCGGCGATCGCTCGCCAGACTCCTTCGTCGAAGGCGATTGGTTCGGGCGTGCCGCTCATCGTGTGAATGTCGCCGCGTTGCTGGCGTGGTGCAATCGAATCCGGCGTGCCGACTGGTTTACCAAGCCCCGTCTGTGCTTTTGATGAAGTCGTAGGGGTAGCCCAGCTCGGGCGCACTAACTTCGTCGAGCCGCGCGACTGCCTCGACAGGTAGCTCGAGGTCGACCGCACCAAGATTCTCATCGAGCTGGGCAACCGTGCGAGCGCCGAAGATCACCGACGACACGGCGGGTCGCTGGAGAAGCCACGCGAGAGCGACTTGACTGGGAGGTTTCGATAGCTCGCTGGCGACCTTGGTGAGGGCCTCGACGATGGACCAGTTTCGTTCGGTGTCGAAGCTCGTGTAGCGCGCCTTCCACTGAGCGAAGCGGGTGCCGGCAGGTGCTGCTTGGCCGCGACGGTACTTCCCAGTCAAGAGTCCCGCCGCCAGTGGTGACCAAGGCAAGATGCCCAGACCAAACTTGGTGCAGAGCGGCACGTGCTCGCGCTCGAGGACGCGCGAGGCGAGACTGTATTGTGCTTGCAGAGTCACGTACCTATCAAACCCGCGTTTGTCCGAGACCCAGAGTGACTCCATGAGGCGATAGGCTGCGTAGTTCGATGCGCCAAAATATACGATCTTGCCCGCTCGTGCCGCGTCGTCCAGCGCGCGCATGAGTTCTTCTTCGGGCGTGCGAATGTCTTGCATGTGAATCTGGTAGAGATCGATTCTGTCGGTGCCCAGCCTCGTGAGACTGGCGTCGATGGCTTTGGTGATGCGCATGCGCGACGTCCCCGTGCCGTTCGGACCGGGTGTCATGCGAAAGCGACCTTTGGTGGCGACCACGACGCGATCGCGAACCTTGCGCGCCGCGAGCCACGCACCAAACACGCGCTCGGACAGTCCGTCTTGACCATACACATCGGCGGTGTCGACGAAATTGATCCCAGCGTCGAGTGCGCGATCGAGCACCGCGAAGCTCTCTTTTTCATCGGAGCCGACTCGATGCATGAACGATTTGTCGTCGGCCTCGCCGAAGGTCATCGCGCCCAGACAGAGAGCCGAGACCTGCGTGCCTGTCGTCCCCAATTGGCGGTATTTCATGCCGCAGAGCTTACACAAACCGTCAGGCGCGTTCGAGGATGCTCTTCAACATCGCGAGGTCTTTTCGATTCGCGCGGCGCATCGCCATGGCCATGAACGGCGCGACGACTTTCGAGAAGCCGCTTGGTTCTCCGCGGTTTCGCAATGTCATTCGCGTGCCGCCTTCTGGTAGCGCCTCCCACCGATAAGAGGTCTCCATGGGGAAGGGTCCCTCGGCCGTGCGCATCACCAGTCTTTCGTTGGGAACGAGTTCGACAATCTCGTAGGTATAGGCCATGCGCCGACCTAGAAAATGAGCGACGAACGCGAGCAGCGAACCCACCGCAAGCGGAGGAGGCGTCTTCCATTCGACCGAGTCGATGTTGACGTACCACTCAGGTGCGTTGGTAGGATCGCCAGCATAGGAAGCAACACGGCCAAGCGGCTGGTTGATCACGATTTCAGTCAGCACATCGACGGCCACGTTCATCGCCCTTTCGTGCCCAGCCTACCTGGGCAATGAAGGAGACCTTAGGTGACTCCGTGGACTCGCGCCGGACATCTTTTCGCCTGCCCGACAGGTGGAAGGTCATGAGGAAATCGCTCTCACCCCGGACGGGGACGGGTGCGGGGACGGCGACGGAAACCTCTGAACCGTTGAAATAAAAACAAACGTTTGTTTTTTTTCTTGACCAAGTCGGCCCGCCGGCAGAAGCTTTCGACGTGGCCCCATCAACCCAGCGCAAGCGACCAGACGCGAGCCGCATCCTCGATTCGGCGCGGCGAGAATTTGGTCGGCGGGGTTACGCCGACACGTCGTTGCGACAGCTCATGGCGGCATCGCGAGTCTCGACCACCGCATTTTACGCACGTTTTGGCTCCAAAGAAGCGGTCCTGCACGCTCTCGTTCAGCGATTGCTCGGTGAGATCGACGAGCGAGCGCGCCGCGAACTCGCACTCGCCAAAGGACTCGACGATGGGTTTCGTCGCGGCGTCGACGCACTCGTCGCTGTGCTCGGCCCCCAGCGTGAGCTCGTGCGCATCGTGCTGACCCAGGCGTCGAGTCCAGAGGTCTCCGCGGCTCTCGGCGAACGTTACGAGGCGTTGGTGGCGCTGCTCGCGGCGCAGATAGAGTCGCTGGTCGGTCGCAACAGCGGACTCGACCCGCAGGCGGTGGCGTGGAGTCTCGTCGGCGCACTGCAGATGCAGGTGCTTCGTTGGGCCGTTTACGGGCAACTCCAGACCAAGGCGCTGATCGGGGCGCTGCACGCAGTGGCAGAGACCCAGCTGCCAGCACTGCGTGCGTCTGCCAAATCACGTCGCTCTCAAAAATAGAAGTCGAGGAACCCATGCTCCCAAGGACGCGCCAACTTCCACCTATCGTCGTGATGCTCGGACTGTCTGCCTGCAGCGCGAGCTTTCCTATCGATCCGACTGGGGACACCGCTCCTATGGTGGACGCAGGTTCCGACCACGCGGCCGAAGCCCCAGTGGACGCAGGCCCAGCCCACGACGCTGCGGGCGATTCCCCAGTGACCCACGATGCGGGACTCCCGCTTGGAATGCTCGACACGTCGATCGTCAGTCAGATTGTCGAACCCGAAGGCGACGGACAAGACGACGCGAACCAGTCTTTTACCGACAAGAACTACTGGAACTTCTGCATGCCCGGCGCGGTGACGGTTGCGCTGTACTACTTCCACCCTGCCAACGTCATCAGCTGGCCCGCCGCCAATTTCAAGGAGCCGAGCAACTCACCGAGCACCATTCCTAGTGCTGGCACCTATTGGAAGTCCGACGAGAAGGTCAACGGCTACCACACCTATGGGCGCGCCTATCTCATGTACCTTGCGGAGCAAGTGAAGCCACCAACCTACGCAGTCGCTGGCATCGCGAGCTTCACGTCGTATCCGACCACGGGTGCAAACCTGGTCGACGCACGGGACGCGTTGAACTGGGAGGCGTCGGCCCACGCGTCGAACTACCACTCGTTTTTTTACTCGATCGTGAGCGCAAACGGGCTCAGCGCGCTCACGCTTCATGGCGACATCAAGAAGACAATCGACAGCGGCCACGCGGTCGTCGCCGCGGCAAACACGGGCTACCTTCCCAATTGGTCGCGCAGCCTGAGTCACGCGATCACCATCGTCGGTTACGATGACATCGCGACGACCTACAAATACACGGACACTTGTGGCGTTCATTGCAACGGCTCGGGAAAGGCAAAGAACGGCGGCGTATGGACCATTGCGCAGAGTGCGCTCTTCGACGCCATCACGTCCGACGGAGCTGGCTACGTGAAGTGACTGGGGATAGTGTCCCGTGCCTGTGCCCGACGAGATCAAACTGAAGGGGTCCGTCCTCTGGGGAGTACTGCAAGCGCTCGAGTCTGTGGCTGGCTGGGATCGTCGCGAGGACATCGTCAAAAAACTCACTGGCGACTTTGGCGAAGGCATACGGACGCGCAGCATCATCGCGACGGGTTGGTATCCCATCGCTTGGCATCGCGAACTTCTCGGAGCGATCGTCGAGCAGGGCGGCGAGGCTGCGCTGCGTGACACTGTGCGTGTCGCGACGCGCGAGAATGTCAGCACGATCCACCGGCTGCTCGTTCGCGTGTTCTCGCGCGAGACGCTGCTCAAGCAAGGCGCTCGCGTGTTCTCCAGCTTTTTCGAGGCCAAAGCGATCGCCACGCGCGAGAGCGAGTTGGTGTCGCGCGTCGAGTGGAGCGGCTGCCGCGGCTTCGACAAGAACATCTGGACCGCTCAAGCGCAAACAGTCGAAGAGCTCGTCACGATGGCGGGGGCAAAGGTTAAAGTCGCCCGCGTGCTGTCTGGCGGCACCGAACGAGACGATCGGATGTTGCTCGAACTGGGCTTCTAACGCGCTGCTGTTCGTGCAAAAAGGCTGTCATGAGGATCGCGATCACGACCAAAGACGGCAAGTGCCCTAGCTATGTGTACCGCCCAACCGGCAGCGGTCCCTGGCCTGCCGTTCTGGTCTTCATGGATGGTATCGGCATTCGTCCTGCCATGCTCGAAGTCGGAGAGCGACTGGCTTCCCACGGTTACTTCGTCCTGCTGCCTGACTTGTTCTATCGGGCTGGACCTTACGAGCCGATGGATGCGCAGACGGTGTTCACCGATCCTGAGAAGCGAAAGATCCTGACGGAGAAGTTCTTCCCTCACGCGAGCCAGGCCGGCATCATGTCGGACACGGAGGCCTTCCTCGACTACCTCGCAGCAGAGGCGGATGTGAAGCCTGGCGGGATCGGAACGACTGGCTACTGCATGGGTGGGCTGATGTCACTGGCTGCAGCAGGAACCTATCCAGATCGGATCGTGGCCACCGCCTCCTATCATGGTGGCCGACTCGCGACGGACGCGCCGCAGAGCCCACACCTGCTTGCCTCGAAGATCAAATCACGCGTCTACATCGCGGGCGCGCTCGAGGATGCGTCCTTCCCTGACGACATGAAGGCGAGGCTCGAGGTCGCGCTCACCACGGCTGGCGTGGACCACAAGATCGAGACCTATCAGGCCAAGCACGGCTGGGTGCTTCGCGATACACCAGCCTACGACGCGCCTGCAGCCGAACGGCATTGGAAGACCCTGATAGCGCTGTTCGACGCCACACTGAAAAAGTGACCCAGACACCTTCCCATTGCGGAGGGAAGGTAGCGCGTCGGGACCGGGACGGGTGCGGGGACCGGGACGGGTGCGGGGACCGGGACCGGGACGGGTGCGGGGCGGGTGCGGGGACGGGGACCGCGCGTGATTGGTAGGGAAGGTTCGCTACGCGCACCCTACGTTTTTGCCTCGCGCGACTTGTCCATGAACAGCATCCAACAGGGGCGATCTTCAGGAGGGAGAGTTCGCGCCATGGCAGGACGAACCACCAGAGACGATCCCAGGCAGTACTTGCATGGAGCGCTCGTGGCGCCTTCCGCGACTGTGAGTGGACCGTTGCATGTGGGACAGCGAAGCGCGACCGCACCGCCTT
>JAYVXK010000597.1:0-1650 GCA_043785265.1 Myxococcales bacterium
AGAGGAACGTAACCTCCATCCGTTGCCGTCACGACGAAGTTGAGACCGTGCAAGTGAATCGGATGGTGATCCATCGGGCTCAGGTTTCCGAGCCGGATCCGCACACGCTCTCCTTTGCCGATGAGTAAGGGATCAGTACCTGGATAAACCTTCCCATTGAACGTAAGCACGTTGAAGTCTGTCATTTCGTTCGGATCGGGCCGATTCGTGCCGACTTTCACGCTGAACTCGTGAGTCATGAGGACGAAGTCGCGCACGACGTGCGGGCCGCGCGGAACTTTTGGATGCACGATCAGCATACCCACGAGACCGAGCGCGATCTGCGTCATCTCGTCGAAGTGCGAGTGATACATGAACGTGCCTGGGTACTTCACGGTGAATTCGTAAACGTAGGTCTCGCCTGCGGGGATCGCCTTCTGGTTGAGTCCCGCGACGCCATCCATTCCATTGGGAAGGATCACACCATGCCAGTGTGCGCTCGTGGGTTCGGACAAGCGGTTCGTGACATAAATACGGAGGCGATCTCCTTCCACCGCTTCGATGGTCGGTCCAGGCGTGCTCCCGTTGTACCCCCAACAAAGAGTGCGAAGCCCTGGTGCGAATTCGTGTTCGAACTCTTCCACCACCAGGTGCCCGACCTTTACACCATCGACGAGCTTGAACGGGAGCGTACTTCCGTTCGGAGTGATGACTGCGGGTTGTCCGCCCGCTGCTTGAGAGATGGCGATCGGCTGCGCGGCCCGCGCAAGATCGAGCCGCGACAGCACGGCTGCCCCCGCAGCCACGCCGCCAAATGTGATGAAGTCGCGTCGGTCCATGTTCACTCACTCTCCGTAGAAGACTCGCTCATGGATGGCGCGGTCGTCGCGCCTTGCATGTCCACGAGGTGACCGGCAAACAAGGCATCGAACCCAACTTGAGCAGTCCAGTAGGAAGCGACCGCGTCGAGTTGAGCAAGCTTGGCGCGAAGCTGCTCGCGACGCGCCACGAGGAAGCGGAAGATGCTGATCTGCATCGCGTTGTACTGCACCGAGGACTGATCCATGACGCGTTGGCGCGCGGGCAAAATGGTCGTTTCGTAGAGTCGTGCGCGGCCGTGCGCAACAGAGAGTCTCGCTTGAAGCATTCGGGCCCCCGAGCGGATGTCTACTGCTTCACCATAGTATCGTTCGAGAGCTGCCTGGGCTGCTGCAACGAGCGCGGCGCTGTTGCCCTGTTGATGATCGAAGATAGGAACACTGACGCGCAATCCGCTGCTGATCAGCCACGGTTCGTTCGCCGGGATCGTTCCAGTGGTTTTGTCGCGCGGTTGCAGCGCGTGAACATCCACCGCGACGTCTGGGATCCAGCCTTCTGCGCGTGCGAGTCCCGCACGACGGGCGAGGTTTTCGACATGACTGCGTCGCTCTTTGAGCTCGAGGTTGGCGCGTATCGCGCGTGACTCCAGTGTTTCGATCGGAGACAACGTCTCTGGAATCGAGGGGAGCGTCGTCACCATCGAGAAGGTGGTGTCGCCGCCGTGCAGTCCGAGTACACGCACCAACGCCTCGCGCGCATCCGACGCAGCGAGCTCCATCTCGGCGGTCTCTGCGCGAGCCGATTGATAGGTGGCATCTTCTGTCGCAAAGTCGATCTCGCGAATGTTGCCTG
>JAYVXK010000598.1:0-5649 GCA_043785265.1 Myxococcales bacterium
ACTCCCCACATTGGATGGAAGCACAGTGCGCAAGTGGAGAACCCACTCTTGGCAACGAGTGGGACTGGCTCACCTTCTTCTACAATGTCAACACTCAGACTGGAAACAAGTTCTCGATGACGGACTTGGCCTCAACCTATCGAATGGCCTGCAGCGGAAGCTCCTCTGGCGTGTGCGCGAAAGACATAAACTTTCGTGGCCCCGTCGTGTACTTCAACCAGACGGCAAGCACACTCACGAGCATTCCATTCCTCAGCGGAGGCGTTTCGACGACGGTTCAAGTAGGTCCAGGTACCTACTCGCTCGCGGACGCCGCTTGTCGGTATATCTCTGGATCTTCTGGAGGGCTATGCGCAAACCCGTTCACCAGTCGCTTCAAGTACTTCAGGGACACTGGGATCAGCTTTGGAATCGACCATTGAGGTGGGTCGTGCACCGCGGCGTCGCTTGGCTCACATGCACACTGTTCTTACTGGTCCGGTGCAGTGCGTGCGGCAATCCGATCGAACCATCCATCTCTGGCGACGCCGCCACCGATGATGGCGCATTGCGAAGCGATGTGGATGCATCTTCGTGTGTGCAAGGGTCGGTGAAGGCGAACTGCAAAAACGGCTGGTGTTTCATTCCACACGGCTGCTTCACAATGGGCTCACCGGTCGGTGAGTTTGGAAGAGGTAGAGATGATGAGAACCAAGTGCAGGTCACGCTCACTCACGATTTCGCCCTCGAACAACACGAGTTGACTCAGCATGAGTGGACGACGAACGGTTTCTCAAATCTGAGTGATTCGACGTTCGACGAAGCAGGGAGCCCCGCGGACTGCATCGCAGACACGTGTCCCGCCTCCCGCATGACTTGGTATCAGGCTGCGGTCTACGCGAATCACCTCTCCAACGCTCACGGCCTTCAATCTTGCTACGTGTTGAGCGGTTGTGCATCCGCGTTCGACGCAGGCTGGGCGGATGCGTCCACGCGCGCCTACGTATGCAAGGACGTGGCGAGCTCTACACTTAGCCTTTACGACTGTGACGGATATCGTTTGCCAACCGAAGCAGAGTGGGAATACGCCGCACGAGCGGGTACCACTACCGCATTCTATTCTGGAGCAATCAAGGCGCAGGGAAATTGGGCTGACTGCAACGACGATCCCAATCTGCTACCCATTGCTTGGTATTGTAAGAATTCTGGAAATATGACGCATCCATGCGCACAGAAGGCACCCAACCAGTATGGGCTCTACGACATGCTCGGGAACGCTGCTGAATGGGTAAACGACAAGTACAACGGCGCAGGTTACGGCAAGGGGCCGCTGGTGGACCCATGGTCGCTACTAGAATTCGGCGTCGACGTGCTCGCGCGCGGAGGCGTTGTAAGCACATGGGCGTCCGAAGAGCGATGCGCTGGCCGTGGCCCCGTGCCTTGGGGCGCGTCTGGGCAGGCCGGTGGTTTCCGTCTCGCAAGAACGCTGAAGCCTGGAATTACGCTCAACGAATTGCCTGACTTCCGCCTTGCGGATGGCGGGTGACGTAAAGGGGATTGCTATCCGAAAGTGGCTGCACGAAGTGGCTGCGCGGGCTCCGAACGTGCTCCATCGTTCGGATGTCGATCGCAACCGAGGCTAAAGTAAGCCTCAATCGGCACGAAAGCTATCATCGGGTCCAGACTCTTAATCCATTGGCTTCGGGTTCGAGTCCCGGTTGGCCCACTACGCGTTTCTCGCCGGATTTCTGATCGCAGCTGGCTGGGCTTCGCTCACTTACGCGTCGATCGAGCTTTCACCTGTAGATCGCGAGTTCGCGAGGCACCTCGGGGAGGCGTGATCGCCGATTTGACCAGGGCAGGCGCTGGCAGAGCCTTCTCGTCGTGACACACAATGGCAACGCTTCAGTGCGCGAACGCGCGACAATAGGCCTGGCAGACTTTCTGCACTCGCTCCGGACCATGAACCGTCGTCATTTGAATCAGGCCATTCGCTTATCGATGTTCGCAGCACTGAGCGCAGCGTGCGGTGGAGCGATCGACGCGCAGCCCATCGGCGACGCGGGCCCCGACACGAGCGATCAGGCCGACAGCAGCGGACAGCCGTGTAGAACCACCAACTTGCCTGACGGTGGTGGTGGCTCGTGCAGTTGGTCTGTCGACTTGGTCGGCGACCTGTCGACGTGTCCCTTTCCGATGGACGGCGGCGCCATCCCCGCGGACGTTTGCAACAAGCTCTGCGGACCTACCAACACCAAGGCACCCACGACGGTCTGCTACCGCGACACGGCGTACAATCCGACCAAGCTGCGATGCGGACAGGGCTGCATGGGTCGATTACCCTCGATGTTGGAACCGCGCACGTTGGTTCGGAGCGCGACGGTCGCAGACTACTTCGTCGACATGGCCTTTCTGGAGGCTGCATCTATCGATGCATTCTACATCCTTCATGACGAACTCGCAGCGCACGACGCGCCCACGACGTTGCTCCGCCAGTCGGCGAAGTCGGCGCAGGACGAGATCCGTCACGCCCACGCCACTGCTGCGATCGCGGCTCGTTTTGGCGGGATCGTAGAACCACCGATGGTCGAGCGTGGTCCCACGCGAAGCCTCCTCGCCATCGCGATCGAGAACGCAATCGAAGGCTGCGTACACGAGACCTGGGGTGCCATGGTCGCCGCGTGGCAAGCCGACCATGCCGAGCCGAGTCTTCGCGCGACCTTCCAAACAATTGCCAAAGACGAAGCCGACCACGCACTCTTGGGTTGGAAGATCGCCACCTGGGCCGATCGCAAACTCTCGATCAGTGACAGGTCAACCGTTGAGCGTGCGAGGCAACATGCGGTCGACAATCTCCTCGCGAAGCTCGCCATCGAACCAGACGACGCCCTCGTCACCATCGCCGGACTCCCCCGCGCAGCGCAGGCGCTGACGATGGCACGTTCGCTGTTTGAACGACTCGAGGCTCAAGCCGCGTAGGAGCCATCTCCTTCGCGAGCTTGTGGTTCCACGGTGGACGAAGCAACATTCTGCGTTCGATGAATGCTCGCGCGATCGTCTTCGTGGGTGCCATGGCGCTCTTGTGGCCTTGGTCTGCCTTCGCGCATGACTATTGGCTGGTACCAGCGCAATACGTCGTCCCGAGTGACCGAGACGTCAATGTCTCGCTCTTCGTCGGAGAGGACTTCGTCGGAGACGAAGAGAAGCACTTCGAGCATGCCCGCACGACGCGACTGACCTTGGTGCGCGCTGACAAGACCGAAGACATCCTTCCAAGCGCGACCGAAGGCGCCCTTCCCATGCTGCAGCTCCACATTCAAGGGTCGGGTGGACACCTGCTTGCCGTCGATCGCAACGCGTCGCGCATCGAACTCGAAGCCAAGAAGTTCGAGACCTACCTACACGACGAAGGACTCGACAGTATCATCCAAGAGCGTGCTCGACGCGGCGAGAGCTCGAAGCCAGGTCGCGAGCGATACACACGCTACCTCAAGGCGCTCATTCAAGAGGGAGCTGCAGCTGATGCTACCTACGGCGTGGTGGTGGGACAAAACCTGGAACTCGCGCCCACGCAGAACCCGGTCTTCGCATCCCCCGGTTCGACCTTCCCATGGATAGTCCGCTTTCAAGGAGTGCCACTCGCAGGTGCGCAGATCGAAGCGCTCTCGCGCGTAGGTGCGGACATTCGCAAGACCAGTTACACAAGCGATGCACAGGGTCGCGTGAACATCGTCATCGATCGACGCGGTGTGTGGCTGGTTCGCATGGTGCACATGATCCGCTGCGACGGATGCGACGATGCAGACTGGGCTTCGTTTTGGACCTCCTATTCATTCGCGACTGCAGATGAATCGGGCGCGGTGGTCGAGGCTCCGTCGATGTTGTCTGGCAGTGTGAGTGCTCCGCCGATCTCCGAGCCTGTCGGGCGATGGCGTCTGCTAGCGATCGCCTTCGTCATCCTGACGTTGGCCAGCACGCTCTATTTCGTTCGACGTCGCCGAACTAAGGCGAGCAGCACCTGAAGCCGAGATCGGACAAAGTGTCCGAGCGTTTGTCAGTATCCCCAAACGCACACAACATGCTGTTCTGCGGATCGGTCTGCGAGTAGAAGAACGACCCAGCGAGTTCGTGGCAACGGTCAAGGGAAGGATCGCCGGAGTCGCTCGGGTCGCACCAGTCCTGCCACTCCTCGGCGTTACCTGACATGTCGAATAGGCCGCTGTAGCCACCCTGGCACGTTGGCGAGCTACCCGCGCTGATGGCGCTACCATCCACCACGGGACCGTTGCAGGCACCTTTCACAAAGCCTGTGCCATATGGGAAGGTCTTCGTGCCGGCGGCAGAGCAGGCTCGAAACCACTGAGCGGTCGCGGGGTCTGTGCCCGCGGCGAATCCGGGATCGAGCGAGCCGCCGCCGATCTTGCCGCAAAGGCGTTTGCCCGCCCACTTGCAATACGCATATGCGTCGCACCAGTTGATGCTGGTGATGGGAAAGCTTGGTTTGGTTGGATCGAAGTTCGACGACGTGAACGGCGTGTTCCACGCGCAAACAGCTGGTTGAGTCTTGGGGTCTACCTTCGCCGCCAAGAACTTTTGGTAGTGAGAAATTGTGACTTCGGTCGAATCAATACAATAACCACCTGGAATAGGAACAAGGGAAGGTCCTTCTAAACCGGCAGCGCAGACGGTCGGTGCTGCGTCTCCTCCGGCCTCTCTCGCGCCCCCATCAGCATCGCCAAGTTTGCTCTGATCGCACCCCTTGGGATCGGTGCACTTGGCTGGGTCAATTGTGGAATTTTTGCATGCACCGTCGACGCACGTCTGGTCAGGTTGGCAGTCGACTGCGAGACACGCCTTGTTCATCGCAATGGGAAGAGTCAGCGGCGTGTGCTCGATGTACGTGAGGGCTCGCCGAGCGATGATGCAGCCGTCGAGTTTGCCGGACACACACTCCGTAGGATCCTTTTTGAAGCTCGTGACGACCTCGATCAAGAGTTGCGCATCGCGGCTGTGCTGAGGTGTCAACACGATGGTCCCAATCGTTTGCGTCGCTTCGTCGCAAGTCGTGGCCACGACAGGCGAGCCAACGACGCCATTGCTGGTCACCACGATTCGCGTGCCGAACTTGCGAAGGTCGCCGCAGTTCGCGTCTGTCGTGAGCACGACCTTTAGTTCGGTTGCGCCGAGACAATCGATGCTCAGCGCGCACAGTCCAGCGACTGGAAAGGCAAGCCAGACGAGCTTCGAAATGCGCACCCCGGTTTTCTATCGATCAATGCGGTGGGCGGCTAGTTACTTCTTTTTGGCCTTCTTGCCGCGACCCGCGTCTTCCAGAGCCCGACGGAGCACGAACTCGATCTGGCCGTTCAAGCTCCGCAGATCGTCGTCCGCCCAGCGCTGCAATGCCGCGAAGACGTCGGGATCCATGCGAAGCAGGAACGGCTTGCGTTCGGCCATGACGTTCTCAGGAGTAGATTGTGCCGGCGTTGATGATGGGTTGTGCGGCGCGCTCGCTGCATAGGACGACGAGCAGGTTGGCCACCATCTGCGCCTTTCGCTCTTCGTCGAGTTCGACCACGCCTTCGGCCTTCAACTTTGCGAGAGCCATTTGCACCATACCCACGGCGCCTTCGACGATCTTCTGCCGCGCCGCGATGATCGCGGAGGCCT